>NZ_JBHLXE010000027.1:0-133945 GCF_042432445.1 Thorsellia kenyensis
AGCCTCAATAATGCCTATTATACTTGACGAAATCGAATGAACGACATGTGTTTGTCGGATGCTTACAAAGATTCGTTATCGACTAAAAACATTCTGTAACAGCCGTCAGAATCTTTCTTGTACAAATTACCAACTAAGATTGACCCACTCTGTTTTTTATTTCTAGCCTCACAAATCGCATCAACAATTTCTTTTACTTCATTTTGACCGTATTCCATATAGCCCCCATTAAAAAGCCCTCCGAAGAGGGCAATAAACAACAGCGAACTAATCACCAACCCCCGTCAATGATTATGCAAATCTACTCAATGAATAGGCTTGAATAATCATGCTACACTCTCGCAGTAGCCTCGCTTATTTGCGCCTCATGGACTAACTGATGATTAGCTCTGAAATAAGAAACAAGCTAAATTTCCGCACCACAATACCTTTTAATATTTAACCCTCACCCGATATCAAGCAGGCTCTATCAAGTAGACTCGGGGCAACATTATGACTGTTGCTTGCTGGTCGGCACTACATTAACTACTTCATTTTAATGGCCCTCGCAAGTTGAAAGGTTGTAAGGCATACACACCATGCGTACACGCTAGCACTTAGCCGAAGCCGCATCGGTAGTTCCCACCGTTGTTTAATGCTTATTCATTTTGTTAAAGAGCGAAAGCGTTTTGCTTTATGGGGTTATTATGTACCAATAGTTCAAATTAATCAAGACTAATGGTTCAATTTATTTTACTTAAATTGAACTGCTGATTCACTTGTTGAGTTAATTCAAATAAATACGATGTGCTAATTGAGTGAATTTTATTCGATAACTTGTATTTTTGAGAGGTAGATCACTCTATATCGTAGGGAAGGGGAACTGCAGACATAAAAAAACCACCCGGAGGTGGTTTTTTTATATTTTATTAAATATGTCTATGAAGCTATCTTATGAATCCAATTATCTCTCAAATGATAAGGTAATATAACAGCTGAATCATTAAATAATACTGTTAATTGATTTAATTGCTTATCTAGGCAATCACTGTCAATCACAACATAGCGATTATTCAAGTTTAAATTAGCATATTTCAAGTCAACTATTTGACCAAATAAAGAATAAGCTCTATTCCAACCACTATTAGAATTTATACTTGATGTAAACAAGTATTTTTCTACTGAGCTATTTTTTTGCGCTATTTTTACAGGGGCAACGATTTCATGTCCGCTCATTCCATATAATTTTTGTCTGAAAAAAAGACGATCTTTTATATTTGAGCTTTTTAAGTAGTTAATGACTATTTTTTCAAATTTATCTTCATCGGCGTGTTTTTTGTACCAATCCAAGGATATAACAGAAGTAATTACACCACCTTTAATTACATTAGATATCATTTCTCCAATATTATCATAGCTTCCAAAAGCAATGATTTCACCTCGGTCATTCATATCTAACCCTTGAGATACCAGAAGACTCTTGATTATATTAAGCCTTTTTTTGGAAATTTCGATACCTCTTGCTTCCATATTCATCAAAGCATCACATCGATCACTAACTTTCATACCGCCATTTATTTCATGAATAAAAACACCAATATGCTCACCATCATCATGATATGTAAATGGGCTCAGAACTCTTGTGAGTGAGTCATTAATCTTGAAGCATTCATAGCCCATCTTTAAAATAAGATCTTTACAAATCATAGTAACCTCAACTGTCCCGATTCTAATTCTAGTGGATGTACAAGACGTCCTTTTTGCGTTACGTTCATTTTACTACAGAAAATACTCCAATATCCATCAACATCATCATGAGCTAAATTGCTTTGTAATTTTAAGCCAATATCGCATTTAGCATGTTCGAAGTATAAATGGTAATGTGCACCTGTAACTGATTTAGAAAAATCTGGGTGATCAACGATGGCCTTATTTGTATGTTTGTCATATGGAAATGGATCTAACGCATAGATTCTAGTATTGCGATACAAAGCTATAATACTAAGCTTACTAGATTCCCCTGATTCAATTTCTTGAGCAGGCCTATATTGCAATATGAATCTTAAATGAGTTATTGGATATCCTAATTCATCAAGTGGACTTAAGTTCATTTGCATCCACATAGGTACTCTATTGGGAGGGGGCGATGTAATCCAAGTAGCATCAGTTAAATTGACACTTTTGGGCATAAGAATTATTTTATCAACTTCTGCTTGTGAAGGGTAATATTCATCCTTTTTAGCCATTAATTTGTATTTCCTCTAACAATCAGTATCATGATTCCTACATTTTTTCATTATTTGATTTAAAATCTAGTTCATGCCTAAAAATCAACATAAACACCATTTCAAAATTACAAAAAAGCTAAAAAAGGAACTGAACAAAAAGAAAATAGTAATAATCCATAAATCACAGCGTTATAAGATAAATTTTGAGCTGTAAACCAGTTTCTGCACATTTTATTACCTTTGAATAAAGTTTGCTTCGAGAAAAACAAATATAACAACCCAATAAATGCAATGAAAGTTACTCCAAAATAAATTAACTCAAAGATAAATAGCTGATCATCTGAAAAACCGTATTCATTAAACACAAGGAGATTCATTATTTTACTTGAGATGTAATGGTAACCAGTTAGAAAGGTGAAGTTAAGACCAAAATAACTTATTAGTTTTATATCTAAACAATGGTTAAACATATATCACCTCAATTTATTTGATAAGTTTAAAGACGACAGACTTTCTTAGACTTACTAATTATCCCATCATTACACATAAATTTTCCGTCTGTTGTACAGTGAGATACACCACCTTTTTTACCTGAATATGGATAATTGCGAGCAATCACAGGTGAAGCTAATGATATTGAAAACGTTGTTAGTAAAAATAATACTATTTTAAAGCATCACCGAGAAGTGTACTGCTCTCCCAATAATCTCAATTTCATCAAGATTAGCTTCTTCTGGTTCATACGTTTGATTGTAGCTACGTATTGAAACCTTATTGGGGCCAGTTCTATATAAAAGTTTTAACCGTTTCCAACCATCTTGATTTATGGCGTATACCTTGCCATCTACGATCTGCTTATCAGCTATGTTAACAGTAACTGTTGATCCTTCAGGAATTATTGGCTCCATAGAATCTCCTTTTGCAGGAAAACAGAATATTGTACTTCCGTCAGTAGGCGCACCAAATTTCCGCAATGTAGCTTTAGAAAATCTTAATTTAAATCCATTGTAGTCGCCATAATCGTGAGATCCGTCTCCACAAGCGAGCTCAATATCTTTCAAAAATGGAACCTCAACTTCTTCACTATCTAAAGGTGTTTCTGAATCCCATGTAACAACAGATTCCCAGCTTTCTTTGTTAGGAATTTCATTCTCTCTATGTTTTTTAGTAGCAATTATTCCCCCTAATATTCCAGCTATTGGACCGAAAGGGGCATTCATTGCTACACCTAATATATTGTGCATACCAGATTTGATTTTTTTCTCTGACGTTTTTGATATTTCGTCACTGTGACCAGTTAGCCAATACAAGTTAACATCAAGAAAATCTGATAATTCACCCAATCGACTTTGATCAGGTTCTGCCTTTCCTGAAAACCAGTTTGAAACAGCTTTTGTAGAAACACCCATCGCCTTAGCAATAGCTGTACTTCTGCCATGTTCTTTTAATCCTGCACTTTCAGCGGCCTGCGCTAGCCTTTGTGCAAATGTTGTGCGCATTTCTTCGTTTTGTACCATAGGTTCAATTATACACTTATTGAAAAGGACTTCTAGTTCATATATAATCTGAATTAATAGTTCAATTTAACTTATGGAGGTGAACTTTGTATTCAATTAAAGATGCAATACTAGAAGTTGGAATTCACAATGTAGCCAATGCTTGTGGTGTTACTACAAGGGCGGTTTACAAGTGGATATCAAATAATTATTTGCCAAAAACTGAGTTTTTTGGCGGGACAAATTACGCTCAAAAAATTGAGAGTTTATCCAACGGAAAATTTAAAGCTGAAAACTTACTGGAGCAATCTAAGCAAACATTGCTCAAAGAAACAAACTAGTCAAAACATTTTACTAATTTTTAACAAATAAAAAACTACTAAAAATTAACAGTTTAGTTAGTTAACTATGAAGGTCAGGCGCAATGAATATCAAACAAGTAATCATAAATTTGTGCAATGAGGTACCAGGAGGTCGTTCTGCAGTTGCAGGAGCTTTGGGTATGGAGTTAAGCAGTTTTAACAATCGACTGTACGAAAAAAACAAGTGCAGATTTTTCTCGGTTGATGAACTTGAGGCAATTGAAGACATCGCAGGTAAACCGTTTTTAGCAGAGTACTTCGCAAAAAGACAAGGGGGTGTTTTTACAAAGCTCCCAGACGCTGATGAGTTGGATGCGGTTGAGCTTTTTAATCTTTCGGTTCATGCAGATGCAAAAAAGGCTCTATTGTCTTTGGTTGTGTCAAAAGCGATAGAAGATGGAGTTATTGATGGCAAAGAGAAAGAGCAAATATTGAACTGTTTACATCAGTTCTTTGGTTCGAAGAAAAGCGAGATTCTAGCGCTTTTAAAAGTTTATCAGAAATAAAAAAGCCACGTTACAGCGTGGCTTAGGAGGAACTAAAATTATGAATAAGAGAATTGTATCAAAAAGATACTTAAAACACAAGAATCTTGAGCGACTTGATTTTTTAAATGGGTTTACACCTAACTCAGTAAAAAAACTGAGAGAGGCTTTTGAGCAGTCTAAATCCAATAACCAGAAATCAAAAGGCGGTCAAGATGAGTAATCAAGTATTAGATTTAAACCAAGCGAGAATTAATCATATTAAGCGCCAAAATGAGGCTGATTTAAGTGTTTCATCAGGAGCAAAGGGGTTTGTGATGCTCCATAGAAAAATCAAGAAAACATCTTTTTATAAAGATTCAGAGGCTGTTCACTTATTTATTCATCTTTTGATGGATGCAAGCTATAAACCAAGCATTTTCACTTTCAATGGAAATGAGATCGCAATCAATAGAGGTCAATTAATAACTGGCAGAAAAGAATTGTCGTATGAGACTGGCATCAGCACAGATAGAGTAAAGTATTTATTAAATAAATTGGTTAAACATGGAGCAATAAAAATATCGGCAGGAAAACACTATTCGATAGTTTCTATATTAAATTATGACTCTTATCAGTGGTCAGAAAACACACAAAGCAACCCTGAAAAAATACCAACAGAATGCCAACAAAGTGCCATCGCAAAAGTAAGCTACGCAAAGGATAGCTCGGAGGTTGTGCCAACAGAATGCCAACAAAGTGCCACATATAATAAGTTAATAAATAATATATCTAATACTAACGTATTAGATAGGTCGTTTAACAACGACTCGCAACAGCAACCTGAATCATCAAAATCTGATGAACCTAAAAAACCACAATTACGTTGTGAGGACGTATTAAAAATATTTAACGAGGTATTGCCTGAGATATCGGCTAGAGGGTTAAGTGAAAAACGCAGGCAACAAATCAGATTATTCTGGCAAAAAGCCAGAAAGGTTAAAAATGATTTAGAAAATACTCCAGGCGCACCATTCACTTTAGATGACTGGAAATCATATCTTGAGTACATAGCTAAACGTTGCCGTTGGATGCTCACTGAGGGATACAATCACTCAACTGGGAACAAATGGCGCAAGAAATCGATTAGTTATATTTTGTCTGAAAACCTTTACCTTGAAGTGCGCGAGGGTCTTCATGATGATAAATAATAACTTACCATTGCCACCACAATCGCTAGAAGCTGAACAATCAATCATTGGCGGTTTATTACTTACCGGTGATGACGAGCGTTGCCAACGTGTTTTAAATAATCTCAAAGCTGAATCGTTTTATAACCACACGAATAAAACGATTTACAACATAATAAAAAACTTGGTTAAAAAACAAGTAGCGATAGATTTGATCACTGTGAATAACGAGATTGAGTCTCAAGGTCTATCTGAGCAAATCACGTTCGCTTACTTAGCAGAGATTGCGAGAAATACACCAAGCCTAGCCAACATTGAAACTTACGCTCGTATCGTCAAAGACAAGGCGATTGAAAGATTTACTTTGCAAAAACTAAATCAAATGGCCCAGATGTTTTATGAGAATGACGCTTTAACGACATCTGAAAAACTAGACTCAGTTAGCACTATGTTTAATCAGCTCAATGATTATACACGTACAGGCCGAGCAACAGGACTTAAAGCACTTGATGATGTTTTCGCTGATTGGACTAATAAACTTGAACAAAGATTAGATCCAAATTCAGATTCAAGGGGATTGTTAACAGGGATTGAATCACTTGACGAGATGTTAGCGCCCAAAGGAATGGTCAAGGGGTCTCTATTCGTTGTTGGAGCAAGACCTAAAATGGGCAAATCAGCGCTCATGACGACAATGTCAGTTGACTGTGCAGTTAATCAAAATAGACCGGTAGCGATATTCAGTTTAGAAATGCCAACAGACCAAGTTTTTGAGCGCATGATTACTCAACAAACAGGCTTGAATAGCGATATTTTTTACATGGGGCCAGACAACGACAATGATTACACGCTGGCATTTGCAGCAGCCCATAAAATGGCTCAAACAGGTAATTTATTCATTGATGACACACCAGGTGTTTCACTCGCTCATATCGTTTCAGAGTGTCGTAGAGTTAAAAAACTCAAAGGCTCGCTAGGAATGGTTTTTGTTGATTATCTAACACTGATGAAAGCTGAAAAAGCTGATAGAAATGATCTCGCATACGGAATGATCACAAAGGGGCTTAAAAACCTTGCTAAAGAACTTGATTGCGTTGTTGTCTTATTAACTCAATTAAACCGTGATTTAGAGAAAAGAGTTAATAAACGACCGCTGCCAAGCGATAGTCGTGACACTGGCCAGATAGAACAAGATTGTGATTACTGGTTAGGAATATATCGTGAGGGTGCCTATGACGAAAACGCTAATCAATACATAACTGAACTGATTTTAAGGCTTAATCGACATGGTAAAAGTGGGACAGTGTTCGTTGAGCAACGTCAAGGCTCAATGAAAAATACTGACCAGACCCAAGCGAAAATTGCTTTTATGCAAATTGAAGAATCAAAACAAAAACGTTATGCAAAATCAGGGTTTTAATATGAAACAGTCTTTCTTTCTTCGCAATAATCAAATTAAACAAAATGCGATTGACTACATTCGCTCATTAGAGACTAGAGATGATAAGCCTTTGATGATTGAGATTAAGCCTAGTAAGCGCACGCTGGAGCAAAATGCGCTCATGTGGGCGATGTTAAAAGATATATCAGATCAAGTTGTTTGGTATGGCTATACGCTGACTAGCGAAGAATGGAAAGATTTTTTTACTGCTCAAATTAAAAAATTAACGATTGTCCCTGATATGGAGGGGCGAGGGTTTATCGCAGTAGGATTATCGACTCGCTCTATGAGTGTATCAGATATGACATTTATGATTGAGCTGATGTTTGCCTTTGGTACCGAAAATAACGTCAAATTTAAAGATGTGTTACCAGATGAATATCAACGCTTTGGAGGCTGAATTGGAAAAGAAAAAACGGAAGTTGAAATCAAAGGTGTGCAAATGGTGCAAAAAGACGTTTGAACCAACAAAGCCACTTCAAAGCGTATGTAGCCCAAATTGCGCAATTCAAAAAATCAGGCATGAAAACAGAATCAAGCAGGAACGAAAAAGAAACGAGGAGTTAAAAGTCGAGCGAGCCGAAATAAGGCAAAGGAAGTTAAGCGTTAAACCTCGCTCACATTGGATGAATAAAGCTCAAGCAGCAGTGAATAAATTCATCAGGGCAAGAGACAAGGATTTACCGTGTATTTCATGTGGAACGACTACAACAGCTCAATGGGACGCAGGACATTACAGAACGACCGCATCAGCACCTCAATTGAGATTTGATGAGGATAACATACATAAACAGTGCGTAGTCTGCAATCAGCATAAATCAGGCAATTTAGTGCCCTACCGTGTCGAATTAATAAAACGAATTGGATTAGAACGAACTGAAGCGTTAGAGAGCAATCACAAGAACAGAAAGTACACAGTAGATGAATTAAAAGCGATTGAACAGCAGTACAAAGATAAACTCAAGAATATGGAGCAATAAATGGAAAAGCTAACCCCAGAACAAACACAAGAAATCGAAAATCTAATGGAGACTTGGGGCGCTTGGGTGTACTCAGGTCGACTTGAAAAGCGTGAGGTGAGTATGCTTGGTCAATTAATGGCTAGAGTGAATCCACAAAAATATCAAAATAGGCCTATGTGTGATGACGATACAGGTTTATTGATTGATGAAATAATGCAAGAGATTAAGATTGAGAGCGAGCCAGCTTTTGAATTTTTAGTTAATTATTATGTTTATTTGGCAAGTAATACCCAAGTGGCAATTAGATACTACAGAAAAACAGATAAATCAGGCAAGAGACCATGTTTAAGAACCTATTACTATGTTGCTAATAGAGTGCTTGATGAATACAGGTTGAAAATACATAAAAGATTCAATCAATTAAAATCTTTACAAAAAACAGGTTAAAAAGATTGCATTATTTTGCAGTTAATGTACTATAAATTCATTACTCTGCTGTAGCTGTACGCAGTTGAGCATTACAAAACAATAAACCGCTTAATTGCGGTTTTTTTATATCTAAATTTCGAGCCCTAGTCTAACCGCTGGGGCTTTTTTTTATTGGAGTTGCAATGGAACCAAACACAATTGTTGCCGCAGGTGTAACAGTGGCGGGTGCGACTACAACAGCAGTGATTTCATCGCCTTTTTACGATTATCAAACTTTGGTATTTGCAGGGTCGTTGATTGGCGCTCTGCTGTTTACGTTTCTGAATCAGCACTATAAATTAACCTTAAAAATACCATTAGCTTTGATTTCTTTTGCGACAGGTTATTTCATGACACCAGGCGTCCAAATCTATATGGGTAATCAGGGCTGGATATCTCACGATAATATTTTTATGGGTTTCGGTATAGCATTATTCTTATCATCATCATTTGTTGCTTTTTATGCCTATATTCAGAAGAAAGGAATCAAGGGTGTAGCAAAGGATGTGCAAGACATTAGAAAGGGGTCAAATGATGAATGAACACATTCAGCTTTTATTTGAAACGTACAATTGGATGACAATATCAAATCTGGTCGTAAGTTTACTCAACTTCATTTTAATGTTCGCATATCACAAGCCGCCTGAAAAGAAACCTAATTTCTTTAAATCGCTATTAGCTACAGCAATGATGTTTTGGATGGGATTTATCTCATACAGAATACTAACGTTAGGATATGACGGTAATATCGACCTAGGCGAGCTTGGATTTAACACTACATTTTTATTATTTGTAATTATCGAACGTGGTAATGCTTATCTAGCAACCAAGAGAGCCGTATCCCCTTTTCTTGGTAACTAAACATTCAATAATAACATCTACCGCCTTAATGGCGGTTTTTTCATTTATAGGAGCAGTAATAATGGCAAAACATTTTAAATTTTCAGAAGTCAGCCTTAACAACCTTAAAGGTGTTCATCCAGATTTAGTGAAAGTCGTCACTTTAGCGCTTCATAAAAGCACAGTCGATTTCCGTGTCATAGAGGGTTTAAGAACAAAAGAGAGGCAAAGGGATTTATTTGCTAAAGGCGCAAGCCAAACTATGAACTCTCGCCACATTACCGGTCACGCAGTTGATTGTGCTCCATGGATAAATGGAACAATCCCGTGGAAAGATAAACCGAAATTTAAGGCTATTTCAGATGCAATGTTTGAAGCTGCCAAAGAATTAGGGGTTCATATCCGATGGGGCGGCGACTGGAACGAGAATGGTCGTTCAGATGATGAGCGGTTTTATGATGGTCCTCATTTTGAGTTATCTCGCAAAGAGTATCCGTAATGAGTAAAACCCATCTTATTTTATTGGCTGTTATTGGTTTTGGGCTATTGATACTTGGTGTTAATTACACGTTAAGCCTAAGAGATAGTTTAACACTCGCTAATGCCCAAGTCACTAAACTTGATACAACGATTAAACTGCAGTCTGCATTAACTCAATCAATGAATCAGGTTAGCATGGCAGTTATTCAAAATAAACAGGATTTAGCTAATGATGAGAATCAAACAAAACAGCAGATACGCACCATTGTACAGACTGCTGACTGTTCTCGCACTCTTGTGCCTGTCGATGCTTCTAATCGGTTGCGGGAGTACGCGGACCGAATACGTAACGCTACATCAACCAACTGATCCAAGTTTGCTAGCCGACATCAATATCCCGATGATTCCTAAACCGCTAACTTTTGGGGCTAGTATGGACTTGAACATTGAGTTAATCAGCAAGCTAGGTCAATGCAATGTAGATAAAAGGGCTCTTAGGGAGATTGAAGCTGTAAGAGCTAAGCAATTAGTTAATTAAAAGTGGGTAGACCCATTTTGGAAAATACCATCAGTTTTTGATTCTCCAAATTTGGATTATTAAAGTATAAAAAATGAACAAAGGTGAAAGCATGGGTAATTTAAATTTCGGACAAGCTTTAGAGGCTGTAAAACAAGGTAAGAAGGTTCAACGTAGTGGCTGGAATGGTTCAGGTTTGTGGGTTGAAATGCAAGTGCCAGATTCGCACTCTAAAATGACATTGCCATACCTGTACCTTAACTATCCAGATAACGCGAAAACGACACCTAGCGCAAAAGTCCCTTGGCTTGCTAGTCAAACCGATATTCTTGCCGAAGATTGGGCAATCGTTGATTAATTGACGGTCAAAGACAAGATAAATCAGGTACCGTAATTCGTTACGGTACCAAATAGCGGATTAGAGAAATGGCATCTCGACAGTCTCATAAGCTGTAGGTAACTGGTTCGATTCCAGTATCCGCTTCCAATTAAGCAATGGGCAAATTGCAATGACAGATAACAAACTAACCAGTTTTGAGATTGCAGTCATCGCTATTTGTCTAGCAATTATATTTTCAATTTAGAGGTGAAAATGAATTTTTTAATTAGCATTTTAATAATTTATCTCTTTCTTGGGGTAGCGGTTAACAACGTTAAATTCAAAAAAGAAGAAAAAAACTGACTATTAAATAAAAGTTTACAAATATCATTATTTGGTCGTTCTTAATTAAATAATTGATTATAGTAAAATCCAAGAGTACAATTTTTTTGTTTTTTTACTTAATTGAGAGGCTGAGAAGTGGTTAAAAGCGAAAAATATTTGGAAGTTGTTGATTTTATAATGAAAAATAAATCAATAGATTATAAAATTTTAAAAAATACGTTTGATTTGAATGGAGAAGAAGCTAGAACAATAATCAATAAATTAAAAGCAAATAAAGTTATTGGTCTTGAGCCTGTAGGAAACCGTTATATGCTACAGATAGCTTATGATCATCAAGCATTTTTAAATCCAAGTAAGCTGAAAGAAGCAATAAAAGTCAGTACCCCGACAGTTAGACCAAAAAAGCGAGTTGATCCTGTTAAGCAAATTAAAAGGCATAATTTCTATCAAATTGCTTTTTTTATATTAACGGTTTTAGTGGTGTTCTTAACCTGTTTTTGGGCGGTCAGGGCTGATACATTATATTTGTTGTTTAGTATACCAGTACAACTAGCGATATTTGTATATTCATATCAATATACGTCTAATACAATTTTTAGTTTTATTGGAGCCTCTATATTTTCATTATGTTTCTTATTATTTATAAATGCAAAGGAGCCCATTTTTGGCGAGAAATATAAAGAGCAAAAAGAGAATAGTGAGCGGGTCGAAAAGGCAAATGCAGCAGTAGAGGAAGAAAAAAGGATTAATAGTATCAAAATTGCTAATTCTAGAGGTTCTATTTTGAACAAATTGTTAGATCCAAAGTCAGCAAGTTTTTTTGGCGAGAAAGTTTCAAATATATCAGGGTCAGGTGTTACATGTGGGTTTGTGTCATCCAATAACCATCTTGGAGGAAAAGTAACCCAAAGATATGTAGCAAGCCTCTCTCCTGGTGTAGCATTTATCGAGGAAGAAGTTAAAGATTTCGATACTGTTTGGAATCAGTACTGTAATTAGTTATACATATTAGTGCTTACCCGCTTCGGCGGGTTTTTTATTTCTGTAACTAATGAAAGGTCGTATTATAATGAAAAAGCTAGTTAAGCCAATCGTCCACTTAAAAATTCCTATCTATGCAGGACACATCAGTATCTGCGAATCAATTGAAGCAGCTAAATCCTACTTCAAAAATATTGATTTTGAACACTATGGTGATGATTATAACGGATTGACAATCAAGGCCTTTGGTAACAATGGGAGTTTATCTGTGATCATCATATTTGATGATATAGACAATATCCCATTCCATGTAATTAGCCACGAATCAATTCATGCGGCTTGGGCTGTACTTGATAACTCAGGAATAAAACCGTCTTATGATAATCAAGAAGTTTTAACTTATCTGAGTGATTGGGTGGTTAAAGAGGTTTTTAGAATTAAAGAAATGAGACGAATATTAAATAATTAGATATTGATCACATAATTAGTCATAACCTTAAGCTACATTAGCAATAATATTTAATAAATTCTTCAAAGGTGGTAATAATGGGTTTTAACGTTTTTGTGGGTAAGAAATTATCGGAAACACGACAAAAAGCATTCAAATGCGCGCTTGGTAGTGCTCAGAAAACCAATCAAAATTTGCTAATTATATTACCAACCATAGATAATTATAAAAACATAGATAATGATATTGAAGATGCCATAACACGGAAATCATTAGGTCTAATTCTCAAAAGTACACAACCAACCAAACTTGGAGATATTATAGCTGAGAGAACTATTATAAAAACTTTCGAAAAAAACAATTCTAAATATAGAAATTATGTAATTTTTGCAATAGAACCAACCATTAATGATTGGGAGGTTTTAAGAAAATTAAATCAGATTGTAGTAGCAACTGAATGGTGGTCTAGTACAAAGAGCGATAAATACAATGAGATATACAAAGAAATTAATGCTAATATAACTCCGACATAAACACGTAGCTTAAAAGCTGCTCTCAAATGAACCCACTTCGGTGGGTTTTTTCATTTCTAGGCACCAACAAATTAACAAGTAGTAAAGGTAATAAATAAAGTTATGGTCGAGACTATAAAAAAGATAAACATAAACGAGTTAATGCCATACGCAAAAAACTCAAGAACCCATAGCGAAGAACAGATTAAGCAGATAGCAAAATCGATTGAAGAGTTTGGATTCACTAACCCTATTTTGACTGACGGTCAGAATGGGATCATTGCAGGTCATGGACGAGTATTGGCGGCTAAACAATTAGGCATCACAGAAGTACCCGTTATCGAACTATCACATCTGTCAGACGAACAGAAACGCGCTTACATCATTGCAGATAACCAACTAGCATTAAAAGCCGGGTGGGATCACGATTTACTCAAGGCTGAATTGTTAGATTTGAAGTTAATGAATTTCGATATCTCATTAATTGGCTTTAGTGATGATGAATTGGGTTTACTCTTATTTGAAGATGAATTGGAGACTGCAGGTGAAGATACTGAGCCAGAATCAATTCAAGAAACCTATGTGTCTGAACGAGGTGATGTGTGGATAATGGGGCCGCATCGATTAATGTGCGGTGATAGCACTAGCTTGGATGATATGGCCAGTTTAATGAATAATGAGCTTGCTGATTTATGGTTAACTGCCCCTCCCTACAATGTAGCTTATGAAGGTGGAACACCAGAAGCACTTACAATCATGAATGATAGCATGAGCGATAGTGACTTTAGACAGTTTTTAGTCGATTGCTACACGGCAGCTGATTCAGCTATGAAACCAGGATCATCATTTTATATCTGGCACGCTGATTCAGAAGGTTACAATTTCAGAGGTTCAGCAGTAGATATTGGTTGGAAAGTTCGCCAATGTTTAATATGGAATAAAAACTCCATGGTAATGGGTAGGCAAGATTACCACTGGAAACATGAACCCTGTTTATATGGATGGAAAGAGGGAGCTTCACACAATTGGTACTCTGATAGAAAACAAACAACGGTAATTGAATTCGATAAGCCACTAAGAAACGGTGAACATCCCACGATGAAACCTGTGGGGCTATTTGAATATCAAATTAACAACAGCTCTAAAAAGGGCGATATTATTTTGGACAGTTTTGGCGGTAGTGGCACAACATTAATAGCATGTGAAAATTTAAAAAGGAAAGCAAGGCTAATGGAATTAGATGAGCGTTATTGCGATGTCATCGTTAAACGCTGGCAGACGCACAAAGGTAAGCAAGCAGTATTGGAGTCATCAAGTAAGACCTATGAGCAAGTCAGTAGAGAACGAGAAAAAGAAAAAGCCCCGAGGGCAGAAACCGCATGAGCCGACAGCTGAAAAGAAACAAACAGTTCGAATGCATGCGATGGTTGGTACACGGCACGAGTTAATTGCTGAAGTACTTGGAATATGCGTAGACACACTTTATAAGTACTACCGAAAAGAGTTAGACCTTTCATCATCAATAGCGAATGCCAATGTAGGCGGAGCGTTATACAACAAAGCCATCTCAGGCGATACAACGGCAATGATATTTTGGTTAAAGACTAAAGCCGGATTCAAAGAAAGACAAATAATTGAGAACCATGATGTTAAATCCCTATCGGATATCATGGATGATTTGCAGCACCCAGAGGAATAAAATTTTCAACAAGTAACATTAAAAATAAAAGGTATTTCAAAAATGAAAAAGCCAGATTGGGAAGCCATTGAATCGGCATATCGAGCTGGTTTATTGTCTTTAAGAGAAATAGCATCACTTCATAATATAAGTGAAGGAGCAATAAGAAAGCGTGCCAAGCGAGACGAATGGTCAAGAGACCTATCAGCAAAGATAAAAGAACGTTCAGAAGATTTGGTACGCAAACAAGAGGTACGCAGGCAGGTACGCAGTGAATCAAAATTAACAGAGCGCGTACTTATAGAGTCAACTGCTGAGGCTATAGCTAATATCCGTATGCAACATAGGGGCGATATTAGGAGAGCTAGGGAGATTGTCACAGCTTTATTTGATGAGCTAGGTTCGCAATGTGCTGACATCGACTCATTACGCAAATTAGGTCAATTAATGTTTGAGCCTGATGACAACGGAAGGGATAAACTCAATGACATCTACATGGCGATAATCGCACTACCAGAACGAGTTAAATCAGTTAAGGCGTTAAGCGAGGCAATGAAAAATATGATTGCTTTAGAGCGACAGGCTTATGACATTACTGATGGCAAAGATAACAAAGATGGAAACGCAACAGTAACAATTTCAGACATGATGGATGAGCTAACCAACAGGAATAACTAACCATGAAACCAGAGCATATCAGATTGTTAAAAGATAAGTTCTGGCGGTTAAACCACTTGTACTTTATCGTTGACAAAAGCGGTAAAATTGTCCGATTCAAGATGACGGCCGAGCAACTTGCATACTTTGAGAGCATTCATCACCGCAACATCATTCTAAAAGCGCGTCAGTTAGGGTTCACGACATTAGTTTGTATTATGCAACTCGATGCGGCGCTGTTTGAGGGAGCTAAATGTGCGCTGATTGCTCATACATTACCTGACGCTAAAAGGTTGTTTAGAGAAAAGGTCAAGTTCGCCTACGACAAGTTGCCTGATGAAATCAAAGCGGCTAATCCAGCTAGCAATGATGCGGCAGGTGAGCTAGTCTTTCAAAAAGGCGGTTCGGTAACAGTATCAACCTCTTTTAGGGGTGGTACCTTACGTTATTTGCACATTTCAGAATTTGGAAAGATATGTGCTAAGTATCCGCACAAGGCCCAAGAAATAGTTACTGGTGCGCTTGAAGCTGTCTCAAAGGATTGTTTCGCGACAATCGAATCAACAGCCGAGGGTAGGAGTGGTTATTTCTTTGAGTTCTCTCAATTAGCCGAAAAAATGCTAAAAATGGGTGTTACGTTAAGTCCACTTGATTGGAAATTCTTTTTCTTCTCATGGTGGTTAAATCCTGAATACTCTCTTGAGGTGACAGGTAAGTTACCAGACAGATTAATTGAGTACTTTGATGAGCTTGAATCAAAGCATGGTATAAAATTAACAGCTGAACAAAAAGCGTGGTACCAAGCGAAAGAGAAAACGCTCGGCACTGACATCATGCGTGAGTATCCATCGATACCAGAAGAAGCATTTAAACAATCTATCGAGGGTGCTTACTACGCTAAACAGTTTTTATACCTCTACTCCAATCAACGAATCATTGAAAATCTACCTGACAACTCACATCAGCCGGTACACACGTATTGGGACTTGGGGGTGGGAGATTCTACATCGATTTGGTTTGTTAGAAAGATTGGTACCGAGTGGCACATCATTGACTACTATGAAAATTCAGGCGAGGGCATGAAACACTACTTCAAAGTGCTTAAAGACAAAGGCTATGAGTATGGCAGTCATACCGCACCGCATGATATTCAAAATAGGGAAATGATGAGCGATGCCAAATCACGATTAGAGATAGCACGGCAAGGTTACGAAATTGACGGTGAGATATATAGCGTTTCTTTCAAAATTGCGCCAAAGGTCAGCGTGGATACAGGTATAGAGGCGGTTCGTGAGTTATTACCTCATTGCGTATTTGATAGCGCCAAGTGCGACCAGGGTATAAAGCATCTTGAAGGCTATCGTAAAGAGTGGGACGACAAAAGGGGCTGTTGGAAAGACAAGCCACTTCACGATCATACCTCACATGGTGCTGATGCTTTTAGATATTTCGCCGTATCAGTTAAAAACAAGGTCGAGTTTGCGACAGAAATCAACTTAGGAACAATTTACTAATGGCTAATGACATCACATTTACAAGACCAGAGCTGACAAGCGCTTACCCAGTTTGGCAACTGGTAAGAGATGTTTGTCGGGGGCAGCAAGCAGTAAAAGAAAAGGGCAATGACTACTTGCCTAAATTGGACCCCACTAACGATAGTCCAGAAAATGACGCTAGAAACAAATCATATTTAGAAAGGGCAGTTTTTCTTAATGCGACTGGTACCACTAAAAATGGTTACTTGGGCATGGCATTTAGAAAGAACCCACTTATGAATGTAAGTGAAAAATTGGACTTCTTGAAAACGAATGCAGATGGTTCAGGAACTTCAATCTACCAACAGGCCCAGAATGTACTTGAGAATGTTTTAGAGGTAGGTAGGCATTTTCTTTACATTGACTACAACAATCAATCGAAACAGGCTCAAATCCTATCGTATCCTGCTGAGAATGTGATTAATTGGCGAGTTGACAGAATTAACGGTCGTAATCAATTGGTTCTAGTGGTTTTGAAAGAAATTATCGAAGTGGCTGATGGATACGGTTTTAAATCAATCACGCAATATCGTGAATTAAAGCTTGAAGATGGAAAGTTTATTTGTCGGGTTCATCGTGCTAACGATAAAGGCGAACTTGTCGTTGATGCCACATACACTCCTAATGTTTCAGGTGGTGGCGCATGGGATGAAATCCCTTGTACATTTGTTGGGGCTCAAAATAATGATTCTTCAATCGATGAATCACCGCTTTTAGATCTGGCGAATATGAACATCGCTCATTATCGCAACAGCGCTGATTATGAAGACAGCGTGTTTTTCTGTGGTCAGGTTCAACCATCAATCAGTGGTCTAACTGAAGAATGGCGCAATCATCTTGAAAAATCAGGTGTAAAAATAGGCTCTAGAAATGCTTTATTGCTTCCTGTTGGTGGGGCTTTTAATTACACACAGGCTCAACCTAATCCACTTGTACGTGAAGCTATGCTTGATAAGCAAGATTTGATGGTAATGCTTGGCGCTAGATTGGTTGAAGCTAAAAGTAGCAATAAAACAGCCACACAAGCCGAGAATGACGCAAGCGCGCAAACATCTGTTTTGGCGACGTGCGTATCAAACGTTTCAGAGGCTTATACTCAGGCGATTAAGTTTTGCGCTAAGTACATGAATATCAAAGATGAAGATATCTTGTTTGAGATTAATCGCAAGTTTATTGGCACTGAAATCAACCCTCAAAACGTCATGACTTTAGTTTCAGCTTGGCAACAAGGGGCGATTCGCAAAATAGATATGGTTAATCAGTTGCAAAAGGCTGAAATCATCGACCCAGAGGCGAATCCTGACGAGATTATGACTGAGCTTGAACAACAAACTCAGTTGATTTGAGGTGAGTAATGAGCATTAGTCAAAAGCTATTAGATGGATTAATTTATCAAAGTATATTCATTGATAGATATGGGCGCTCAGCAGCACAAAAATTACTTAGGTCGCTATTAAAACTCGATCCAGTAATTGAGAGAAAGCTACTGGATGCTTTAGATGGATTGAATGTGTATTCTTTGACGTTATCTCAAATTGAGGAAGCACTACAGCCAATAAATGAGTTGTACTCCAATGAGCTTAATTCAAGGTTTAGTGAGTTACAAAAGGAGTTAGAGGAGTTTTCTCAAACGGTCAACGAAAAGCAATACGCTCTTTTTGCTTCGATTATTCCAATTGAAATATTATCAAAGATAATATTTGTAGCTGCTTCGGAAACTCTTATAGCAGTAACAGCTGCTGAAAAGCCATTTCAAGGTAGATTGTTAGGAGAATGGGCGGCTAAGTTAGCAGAGGTAAGTTTAAATAAAATAGTTCAAGCGGTGTATAACGGCTATGTTGAAGGATTAACCAATCAGCAAATTGCTAGAAAAATCATTGGTACCAAAAAAAACAAATACAAAGATGGCATTCTAGAAATTAACAGAAAGAATGTGAATTCAATCGTTAGAACTGCAGTTTCTCATTACGCTTCTACAACACGGACTGAGCTTTTTAAAGCGAATGAAGAATATATCAAGGGTCAAGTTTGGTGTTCTACTCTTGACACCAGAACTTCTCCAACGTGTATAGCAAGGGATGGAAAAAAATACACGCTTGATGGTCAGCCAATAGGGCATCAATTGCCATACTTAGGTGGTGCAGGGAAAGCGCATTTTTGTTGTCGCAGTTCAATGGTCCCAATACTCAAATCATGGAAAGAAATGGGCTTTGACTTCAAGGAGCTTAAGCCTAGTACACGAGCCTCAATGGACGGTCAGGTACCAGAAGATACTAAATACTCCGATTGGATACAAAGACAATCATTTGAGCGTCAAGTCCAAGTACTCGGTAAGGAAAGGGCCCTTTTAATGCGAGACGGTGTAACAGTCGAGAAGATGTTCACTGACAATGGCGAGTTTCTGACATTAGAGCAACTTAAGAAAATTTTATAATAGCAGTTAAATCAACCGAACCCACTCACTGTAGTGGGTTTTTTCGTTTATAGATAAAGGAAATCAATAATGAATAAATTTTTAAGAATGATGATTGAGGCGCAATCAGTAGGGCGCTTATATAGAGATGCTGCGGGTGCAGATGGCTCTGCTGATGGTGGTGCCGGTGGAGATGCTAACCCTCCAAAAGCTCCTGAAATCACACCTGAAGTACAAACAATTATTGACCAGAAAATTAACGAAGTCACTAATGGCCTTAAAACCAAAAATAATGAGTTACTTGGCGAGCTTAGGGAGCACAAAGAGAAACTCAAAAACTTTGAGGGATTAGACCCAGTCGCCCTTAAAGCTGTTATGCAACGTTTTGAAAACGATGAAGAGGCTAAGTTAATTGCCGAGGGCAAAATTGATGAAGTGCTTAATCGCAGAACAGAACGTTTTAGAAGTGAGACGGAGAAGCAACTTCAAGCGAAAGATGCTGAACTTCAAGCAGCAAGGGAATTTGCCAATAAATTCAGAGGAAGAATGCTTGGGGATTTAGTTCGTGGGATTGCTAGCAAAGCCGGTGTCCTTTCTGGAGCTGACGAAGATTTGCTTTTACGTGCTCAAGGTATCTTTCAAATCAGTGATGATGGCGAGGCTGTCGCACTGGATAAAGATGGCTCAGTCATTTACGGCAAAGACGGAAGAACACCGCTTTCAGTGCAAGAGTGGATTGAATCAACCAAAGAAACAGCACCGCATTTATGGCCAACAGCGCAAGGCACTGGGGCTGGCGGCACAGGTAAGCCAAACAGCAATCTGCCTGCATCATTAGCAGAATGCAAAACTGACGAGCAACGCGTTGCGTGGCTTAATGCAAACTCAAAACAAGGATAAATAATTATGGCCTTTGACTTAAAAATTTTTAATCAACAAACATATACTGCAATCACTGAATTAGCAGCTCAAAACATCAACGCTTTTAACGAAGCATCAGCAGGTACCATTATCATCGAGAATAAACCAATCACAGGTGATGAAGCGATTCGTGCAAGTTTTAAAGCGGTAAATGGAATTGTTCGCAGACGTGATGTGAACTCCGATGCTGATATCGCGTCAGCTCGCTTGCAACAGCTAGTTGATATCGCTATCAAAGTAGCGGCAGGTACCCCTCAGTTACTTTGGGATAATGCTCAATACAACTGGGTTCAACAAAATCCACAATTAGCAGCATTTACTATCGGTGAGCAACTAGCTAAAGCAAGAACCCTTGATATGGTTAACACAGGTATTCGTGCCGCAGTAGCCGCTATTTCAGGAAATGCGGATGTAACTCACGATGGTAGCGCAAATAATGCATCGTTTGCAGGTTTAACTGATGCAGGCTTTAAATTTGGTGACCGCTCAAGTGCGATTAAGGCTTGGATTATGCATTCAGGCGCTGCAAGTCAGCTTTATCAAAGCGCATTGACTAATAACGAGCGTTTATTCTCTTATGAGGGGGTAAACATTCAACGTGACCCATTCGGTCGATTAATGGTTGTAACTGACTCAGAAGCGCTAGTTCAAGGCACTGGTGACACTCGTAAATTCCGCTCACTTGGCTTAACTGACGCGTCTGTCCGTGTTGCCAATAACGATGACTTTGACGCAGTGTTAGAACGCACCACTGGTAAACAGAACATCACAAGTAAGTACCAAGCAGAATGGTCTTATAACGTGAGCGTTCAGGGTTACAAATGGCTGAAAGAAAACGGTGGAGTTTCTCCAACTGATACTGCAATTGGTACCTCGGCAAACTGGGAGCGTGTTTCTTCTAGCCATAAAGACACTGCAGGCGTTCTTTATATCAGTAAAGGCTAATTAGCCTTTCAATCATCAACACTCAAGGGGCTTTCGCCCCTTTGTAATTTATAGGTTCAATTATGAATAAAAAAACACTGTGGTTTATTGCTGGAGTAGCCTCAGCACTACAAATCGACTTCGCTAGACGCAATGCTTTAACTATCCGAGATAGTACAGCTTATCGGGACGGTGATTTAATCGAAAAAGCTGATGCTGTATGCGGTGAAGCGCCAAGTGCTTATTTGGATAAATATGATGTGGCTGATATTGATTTTAGTGGCTTAGAATCAAGTGATGATAAACCAGATAAGCAAACCGAGTTAACATCAAAGCAAATTAAGGCGCTTTTAGCTGAAAGAGGCATTGAATTTAATGCAAACGCTAGTAAGGCTGAATTGGTAAAACTGCTTGAAGAATCACAACAAGCCGAAAAGCAAGGCGCAGATGCAAACATCAACGCTGGCGAGGGTGACAAGGAGTAGAGGTCCTAATGATTGATACAAATATTGATTCACTGGGCTTTAACTCTTACGCAACCGTTGAAGAACTCAACAACTACGCTGAGGCACGAGGTATCACTTTAAATGGAAAACCTGAACATCTTTTGATAAGAGCAATGGATTACCTCGAATCAAAAGAGTATTCAGGCTCACGCATGGAAGCAAGTCAACCGCTGTCTTTTCCACGGATTGGGATAGATAGCGATGTTGATTTATCGATACCGAGGCAAATCATCACGGCTCAGTTAATTCTGGCCATTGAAGCAGACAAGGGCGATTTGATGCCGTCACAACACGAGCCTCAGGTTGTCAGCGAATCACTTGGCTCCATGTCAACAACTTTCGCAGTCAACTCTGACGGTTTCAAAAAGAAGTTCCCTGCGGTTGATGAACTGCTTAAACCTTTCACGACCAAAGTCAACTTTGGTTCAGCAACTATCACAAGGGGGTAGTATGGATTATCAAAAAGCTAGGCAAGCAGCAATGAGAATGATCTCCAAAAACGGCATGAAATATAAAGTTATGCGTGGAGGAGGCATTGAAATTGTTAACGGCATCGAGCAAGTCAAAGAAGATGAAACCTTTGAAATTCAAGGGGTCAGATTTTCTTATGGTGCGAGGCAAATGCAATACCCATCAGAACTTGGAGAAACATTGATTCAAGCAGGCGATGTCAAGATGATGGCTGTTTCTGATAGTGAAATTAAAACAGGTGACTTTGTTTTGATGGATGATAAAAAGTGGCGAGTTGTAGCCCCTAATCCATTCAAACCAACAGATGTAGTCATCTACTATGAGTTGCAATTGAGGTGTTAAATGTCTAATCAATCTGGTTGGGATATTGATTTCTCTGGGTTAATGCAGAAGTATTCAAGCAGGTTAGATGATTTCGTTAAGATGCTTGGATTAAGAGCTTTAAGTTCGGTTGTTGCTAAATCACCTGTTGATACAGGACGATTTAGGGGGAATTGGCATGTGTCATTTAACAAACAAGACATGACCCAATTCGAACTGTTAGATCCTACTGGAGCCATCGCACTGAGTACTGGTCAAGCTGTTTTAGATGCTTTTGATTCTGGAGTTGAGGCAATATACATTCAAAACAGTTTGCCTTATGCCATGAAACTTGAAAGCGGTCATTCAAAACAAGCTCCTATGGGAATGGTTAGAGTGACAGCTACCGAGATTCAAGGGTGGATTGATGAGATATCTAGGGAGTTAAATAGATAATGCAAAAGGAAATCAATAATATTATTCGCTCTAAAGTCGCCCAGTATGCCAAATCAAAGGGACTTAAAGTGGCATATCCAAACTGCAATTTTGATAGTAAATCAGAAACATATCTTGAATTGCATATCATGCCAGCAACGACCTTATCTATGGATGTCGCAGGGGGTATGAGAACGTATAAAGGTGTGTGTCAGATTAACATCAATACTCAGGCAGGAGCTGGAGTATCACAAGTACTTGAAATCGCAAATGAGTTAATTAAGTTGTTTGATTTAAATAATACTTTAAGTGATGACAACATAAAGGTTCATGTAGTTAGCGTTCCAAACGTACTTCCATCAATCACACAAAACTTCACCTTTACTCAACCTATTAGCTTTAATTATCGAGCTGATATCTAGACTAAATATTTAACATTAACGGCCGCCTAGTGCGGTTTTTTTATTTTTAAAAGAGGAAATTATATGGCTATTTCATTACCAAATGGCGCAACGCTATCCGCTAGTACCAAGTTGCTTGCCGAAGTAAAGTTTACAGCTATCACCAATGCTTTAGCACCAGAAGTTACATTAGCAACTGGTCACGGACTAAAAACAGGTGATGTTGTTGTCATTAAATCAGGATGGTCCGGTATTAATCAGATTGTTACTGAAATTGAGGTTACTGCTGACAAGGCAAAATTAAAAGAAGTTGATACATCTGACACCAATAAGTACAACACAGGTGGCGGTGTTGGCTCACTTCAAAAAGTAGATGGTTGGACTGAAATATCTCAGATTAAAGATATTGATTTTTCTGGTGGGGAACAACAAACCACCGAGGTTCAATTTCTATCTGATGATAAAGCGCGTCAAATTAATACGTACAAATCACCAAAGGCGGTAAAACTGACGATTGTTCATGATTCTACTTTGCCGTTCTATCCATTAATGAGAAAGGCTGACGAATCGCAAGCTATTCATGCAATCAAGATGTATGTGCCTAAAGCGAGCGAAAATCGTTATTTTGCAGGAACAATCTCATTTGATGACACTCCAACATCAAAACAGAATGAAGCTGAAACGATTTCAGCAGGTATAAACGTTGAGTCATCTCGTTTAACTTTCCATAAATTCAGCGTGTAGCTGAGTTATATAAAATATAAAAGTCTAAACTTTGCGCTCCCCCGTTCTGGGGTGCGCAAATAATCAACAATATTTAAAAGGTGCAAAATGGCTAAATTAACACTAAACCCAAATCCTACATTTAAACTAAAAGTAAAAATACCAGTACCAGGCAAAGGCAATGCAGACGTTGAGTTCACGTTTAAACATCATTCCAGAGAGAAACTTACAGAGCTAATGGAAATTGATAGTGATGATGACATTAGCAATCAAGAGTATCTAGCTAGGTTTGTTTCTGATTGGGATTTAGATGATAAGTTTAATGAAGATAATTTCAAAATTTTACTTGATAGTTACCCTAGAGCTGCTAATGCAATTATGGAAGCCTACACACAAGAAATGGTAGGCGCTCGCGAAAAAAACTATTAGAGGTCGCAAAAGCTTTATATCAGCAAGTTGATGAATCGGCTCTGGCTTCATTTGGTTTTTCTGCAGATGATTTTAGTATTGATGTTTATCCAGAAAATGAATTAAGCGTGACAATATTTCAGCGTTTAGGTACCCAATGGCGCTACTCTTTCGGTGGCGCCACTGGTCTAGATTACAACGCTTTACCTGCGATTTTCGATCTACTTGGTATCAAAAAGAAAAAGCGACCGCAAATTTTTAGTGATCTTCAAATCATGGAATCAGCCGCCTTGGCTGAAATCCATAAATCAAACAAATAGCCTCGACTAATCATCGGGGCTTTTTTATGCGCCACGCACGGCGAAATACATACATAGAGCTTTACGGAATGAGTCAATGGGATAAGTAGTTAATTCTAACTCTGTGGGCTACATATCCGTGCGCTTTGGCTCATTCCATAAGGAGAATTATTATGAAAAATCAATTAAGCACAGTTGTAATTTTTAAAGGCTCTTCTTTAATTACCACTAAAATAAAAGGGATTGAATATGTAGCTATGCGACCTGTAATCGAAGGTATTGGGTTAGATTGGGCTAGTCAATCCACCAAATTGAAGAGAGCAGCGCATAAATTCAACTGTTGCGATATCGCAACAGTTGCGCAAGATGGAAAATTGCGGCAAATGTTATGTATTCCACTAAAGAAATTAAATGGCTGGTTATTTAGTATCAATCCACAAAAAGTTAAAGAATCAGTTAGGGACAAATTAATAGCCTACCAAGAAGAATGTTTTGTAGCGTTGCATGATTATTGGAGTAAGGGAGTCGCAACGCGCAAGCAACTTACTCCAGCTGAAGTGGAAGCCCAAGAAATAGCAAGATACGACAAAGAGACATTTGAGAATGCAAGTAAAGGCGCTGTATTTATGAATGTACGCAAAAGAGCCAAGAAAGAAATCAAGTAAAGGGTTGAGGCTTGGACGAAACGCTATCAATTGCAATTCGAATTTATGCTTATTGGGGAAAAGAAATAAGCTGCGAGGTCACTGAATCAACGACCTCGACATTGTCAATGGTAATTGATTCGACTACCAATAGAATTACTCGGGTCGTTGATTTGACGACCTCAACAAAAGCATTTCATCTAATTTATTGATATTGTTCCTTAACTTCAATTTGTATAAAGAGGATAGTTTTCATTTTGTGATCTAAAACGCACATCAGTTCGCAGACTTTAAACTAATGGTTTACCCTTGGTTATAATTTTGGTACTATAGGTTCAAAGAAAGCTTGCATTTATAGCAATTAAAAATAATTCCAAGCTATTCAACTTACATGAATAAAGTATATGCTTTATTATCTTTTAACCAGGTCGAATGTTCATTTTACTTGGTTTTTTTGTACCTAGAATTTACTTACAATGCTTTTTTATGAATGCTAAGTGGAGGTATCGCTATGATTACGACCGCTAATAATATATTAAATACTGTTTGGGAAAATAGATATTTCCCAGTTGACCCTATTTGGATAGCTAAAAAAATGGGGCTTTCAGTATATTCTTTAGAGACACCTCCTGATGTTTCTGGCGCCCTTGTTAAAAGAGCTGATAGAGATCCTGTTATTTTATTGAACCAGAATGACAGCGAACAGAGAATGCGCTTTACGTGCGCGCATGAACTAGGACATTACATTCAGCGACTTGAAAGCAACATTGAAAATTCAAAAGAATATGAATATGTTGATTTATTCAGCAAGCTTTCTCAGGAAAATCAGAATGAAGAAGAGAAGCTAGCTAATAAGTTTGCTCTTGCACTATTAATACCTAAAGAAGCTTTATTGCACGATGTTAAGGAAAACTGCTCACCAGCCATGATGGCATATCGATTTGGAGTTCCTGATGATGTAATCAGGGTAGCTCTTGAGGAATATGGTATTCATGGTTATGGAAGATGATGATTCTAAACAGGGCGAAGGGTGGATAACGTCATTTTTCCATAGCGAAAGAATAGCTAAGCATGGAGAGACAGACAGTAAAACTGGTTCAGTCAGCACAAAAAAAATAATAACAAGAGAAGTTACAAAAGAAAGGCAAGAGTTTAACCAATTAGAGCACCTTGGTAGCTTATCGCCGGAAGATATTGAAAAACGTTATAACTTAATTAATCAAGATGATTTAACAACAGACATAACACTAAAGAAAAAATTCGCATATTATTTCTTTTGGGTTTTAGGTGTTCAGCTAGCAGTAATGAATGCTGTGTTTATATTTGTAGGACTTGGCGGGTTGGACTTTAGTGATGTTGCGTTAAATATCTATATGTCTGGAACACTAATTGAGGTGTTTGGCATTGTGCTAGTTATGGTTAAGTATCTATTTTCAAGTAAAAAATAAATTACATACTACTTTTAATGAACCGCCCCCGAGGCGGTTTTTCTTATACAGACAATTAATTCTATCTTTTCGGATGTTTTTAAATGTACCCTATACCTCAGTATAAAGTTATTAAATTATGATAAAAAAAATAACTTACACAATTGGCGTGATTATTTTTCTTTGGTGGTTTTTTTTAGCGCATGTTTCCTTTTCTGATTTTTCTGATAAAGAATGGATTTACCGGGAAAATGAACAATACATAGCAAAAACATATACACCTAAGTTAATTAACCCATTTGGATTGTATTTTCACTTAATGAAAGAAGATCCAACCTACGTTGTGCTATTTGATAAAAATGGTCGTTATTTAGGACAAAGCTCTCCATTCTTTATTGATCATGGTCTTGCTATGGATGGGGGGCAATTACCAGAAAATGATGCCATGCAATTTTATATTGTAAGTCTTAATGATTATACTGATGAGTACATTATTCCAGTAAATAATAAAAAATGGTGGAGTTATATCCTTCAATATTTTCATTAACTTTTGTAAAAGATAAGGTAGCAACACCAAACTACCCCGAGGCTGTTTTCATTTAAACATTCCGCACAATTTAATCTGATAAACTAAAAAAGGAGTCTTGATGCTAAAAAGGACCGCAGTTCTATATGCTTTATCTACTCTATTTACTCTAAGTAATTTGGCTATTGCTAGTGATGATATGTATATTGAAGATCGTAAAATAATGGCATTAAAAAGTTGCATTTATAATAATGAAAAAGCGTTAGGTACATATCATGAAAATCCAAATGTTTTAGATTATAGTTTATGGTCTTTGTCAATAGGAGAAAATGAAGGGTATTTCTCTCCTGAGGGGATGTTAGCCCTGTCTGACTTTGTAATGAAGGAGACGGAGGATTTTCATAAACGTAGGTTTAGCTATCATTTAGAGGGTTATCGAGGAGATTTTAATCATTTATTTGCCGACTGCTACCGATTCCATCAATCACCAGAATTAGAAGAGTTTTTAAAAAACACTCCACCATAGATAATATGTTTAAATTAATTACTATAAAAAGGACTAAATATAATTTAGTTATTTCAACCGCCCTCGAGGCGGTTTTTTCGTTTCTGGAGCATAGAAAATGTCAGACATAGCAAATCTACACTTACGGGTGAACACTAAAGAAATTAATGATGCGAAACAAGCATTATTAGATTTAGATGAAACGGGCAAAAACTCAGCGATGACCGTTAAAGAGCTAGGTAAAGCCTTTGCAGGATTTGTCATTGGTACAAGCCTAACTAAAATCGTTAAAGAAGCAACAATGGCGAATGCTCGTTACCGTGAGCTTGGCGTCACGATGAAAGCGATTGGTATGAATGCAGGTTATTCGTCAAGAGAGCTTTTAAGCGTTGAAGATGCTCTTAAAAAGACAGGTATTAGTGCAATTGAATCACGCTCAAGTATCGCGACCTTAATTCAAGCAAATATTGATTTAGGTAAAGCAACTCAATTAGCAAGATTAGCCCAAGATGCGGCAGTTATTGGCGGTTTAAACTCGTCCGAAGCATACAACCGTTTAATTTACGGTGTGCAAACAGCGCAAACTGACGTGTTGAGAACAATTGGTATTACAGTTAACTTTGAAGATGCGTATAAAAAAATGGCTCTTCAAATTGGGAAAACAGCCAATTCATTAACCGAGCAAGAAAAGACGCAAGCTCGTGTTAATGCGGTAATGGAACGTGGTGCGGGCATCTCAGGAGCTTATGAAGCATCTATGAGTGAGGCAGGTAAACAGTTACGCTCTATGAGCCGTTACGTTGACGATTTAAAAGTAAAAATGGGCGCATCTTTTATGCCTGAATTTACTGATGGTGTCTCATTGGCTACTAAAGCTGTTAAAGCCCTTGAAGAAAACTCTACAACAGTTGCCACTGTGATTAAAACGGCTCTTGTTGCTGGATTGATGTCATCAGTAGTTTGGGCGACTAAGTTTTCAGTATCAAAAATCAAAGCATCGCAAGCCAATATCACTCTTTTACGCACAGAAGCACAATTAGCCCTTACACAAGCTCAATCTGCTAAAACGCAAGCTACTAGAACTAATCTAGATAGAGTTGCACATCAAAATAAAATGCAACAATTGCTAAGCCAAAGGACGGCTGAACAACAAGCTGCACTAGGGACAGATAGAGCAGCTCAAGCAAATAGAAATTTAGAAGCAGCGAGGTTAAGGCTTACCAGAGCAAATATGCAAGCTAGAGCTAGTGAAACAGCTCTGGCAAATGCTACCAATGCCACTGCAGCGGCTCAATCGAGAGTTTCAGGGTTATCTGGGATGAGTAGGGCTTTAGGTGCTATTGGTGGTCCAGCAGGGGCGGCCATTATCGCTGCTAGTGCATTGTATTCATTCTGGCAACAAGCAAAAGCTACAAGAGAAGAAGCGATAAATTTAGGTAAAGAGTTTGAAAACTTAAATCAAACAATGGCTAAATTTAGCAATTTTGTTCAAGCTGATAAATCTAACTCAGAGATATTATCGTCATTAAGCACTATTGGTAGTCAGTTTGAACAGCTAGATAAAATTAACACTGAAATAAACGATTTGGGTCAAGGTTATCTATTATCTACAGCAACTTTTAAGTCTAATGAATCCATAAAGAATCAAATTATGGAATTACAAGGCCAGCGATATTATGTGAAACTTGGTTTGGATAAGATTATTTCTGATATAAAGTCAAGTAATACAAGCTTAAAGGATGCATTTAAGCAATTTGAGGAAAACTCAGCTTCACTTACTTATGATTCAATTAAGAAGACTTATAAAGAGGCTCAAAATATATCGTTGTACCTTGATGATGAAATTAAGAAAATTGATGCTCAGATTGAGAAAAGCTCAGCACAAATTAATCAGTGGAAAAATGTTTCTCTTAAAGATATGCGAAATCAGCTTAAATCGGCTGAATCAAAAGGAGAAGATGAAAGAGCTGAAAGAATAAAAAAGAGTATTATTTTAACCACTCAAAAGCTTGAAGCTGAGGAAGTTAAATTAAATGCTTTATATGAAATTAGAAATGGACTATTGGAAAGAAACAAGATAGCAACAAATGGAATCAACTCTAGTTCTTCAATTTTACTATCTAATTTACCAAGAATTGCTAGCTCTTTAGTACAGCAAAACATTCAGTGGAATCAATTGAATCAGGGAATTATAGCAACGTTTAATAGCCTTAATGCCTTTTCAAGAGCAAGCGTTCCGGCTGACAATGATTTAGCAACTAAATTTAAAGCAAAATTAGATTCTATAAATATCAGATCTGAAATAGGTAGAATGGTTAATGCTGCTGATAGGGAAATGGCTAATTTGACCCAAGATTTTGTGGAAGATGGGTTTAATAAAGAACAATCTTTAGCGTTGGCAAAAGCTGAATATGAAAGACTTAAGATTGAAAGAGAAAACGCCAAAAAAAACAGTTTAGGTGCTAAGGGCGTGAAGGATGATTCTGGTATCAGAGCGTTACTTGATTCAAAAGAACGTTTACGAACTCTAGCTGAGCAATTAAGAGCAAGTGAGAAGTTAACTGCAGAGGAAAAGCGCCTTGCTGAATTTGAAGAGAAAATGTTACAAATAAAGGGTAAAGCTCAAACTGCAGATGATTTGGCGCTACTTGCCCAAGAAGGCTTATTAAGATCTTCTCTTCAACAAGAAGCTTATGTTTCAAAAATGGTTAGTGCTAAACAAGCATATCTTGAAGTAAGTAAGCAGATTTCTCTTGAACAACGTAACCAAGAGGAAAATCTTAAACAGCAGTTAGGTACTTTAACAATGAGCTCTAAACAAGCCGCCCAATATGCTAGAGAGCAGCAGATTAGAAATCAGTTTGCACAAAAACGTTCTGAAATTGCTGATTCAGGGTTATTAGCTCCGATTTATTCGACTTCGCTTGTATTACAAGAACAATCGGCTATTGGTTTAAGTAAAAAAGCTAATGCTGAATTTTTAGAAGCACAAGGTAGCTGGAAAAGTGGGGCAATTAAAGCTTGGAATGATTACGAGGAAAGTGTCACAAATGTTGTTGGTAATGTCTCTCAAATAGGATCAAAAGCTTTCGATGGAATGGCTAATTCTTTAACAGATTTTGTTATGACAGGTAAAGCAAGTTTTGGTGAATTTTCTAAATCTATTCTTAGCGATATTGCATCTATGACTCTAAGAATGGCAATGTTTAATGCTATTAAAATGGGAGGTACAGTATTAGGCTTGGGAGGTTGGTTTGCTGACGGTGGGTTCACTGGTTTTGGTGGTAAATATGAGCCTGCAGGAGTGGTTCACAAAGGAGAATTTGTATTCACCAAAGAAGCTACACAACGCTTGGGCGTTCGTAACCTATATGAAATAATGCAAAGAGCACATGCAGGTTATGCGCAAGGCGGTGTCGTTGGTGGGGGAATGGCTCCCACAGTTAACAATTCACATATCCCTTCTATGATAGGGTTGGGCGCTGGTGACATCCACGTTAGTGTAGTTGTAAACAACAACGGTGGCAGCAGTGAAACACAGTCAAGCATTTCTGGCGGTGGTGAGAATCTTGGTAAAGCAATAGGGGGAGTAGTTCGTGAAGCAATCATGAAAGAAACCAAACAAGGAGGAATCATTCACCAAGTCATTAACAATAGGATGGGAAGGTGATGGGTAATAAACAAGCTGAAACGACTAAAATCATTCTTGATAAGAATGAGCTTAACAAAATTGTTAGAGAAGCTATACTTAAGGAAACTAAGCCTAGTAGCATTCTTCATCAAAATGTCAAAGATAGAATGGAAAAATAATGAACAAAACACTTCAAATAAAAAATCAGAAAGCAATAACAGTGGAGGAGGACGTATGGATGATCGATTAAATAAATTAGAAGGACAAGTTGATTCTATGAAACTCGATATTACTGTAATTAAGTCAAACTATTCAACAAAGGAAGATATAGCAAATGTCAGAAGTGAAATACACTCAACAATATCAAACCAAACAAAATGGTTAGCTGGTATTATCATAGGCGTAGCTTCAATTGCATTAGCTGTAGCAAGGTTTTTATTCTAACTTTGAATTCACTTAGCACACCCTATTCAAATGTTAGTAAATGTAAGCTATCATAAGTTACTTTTAACTGACATTTGGAGGGTTTATGAAAATAATTGGTGTAATATTCTTTTTTATTGGATTTATTACAATAGTTTTGGGAGTTTTAAATTTTGAGTTAGCTGTTTATAGCGCAGTTGGTTCAACTCTTGCTATATGCGGTACTTTGATGGCTATTTTTTGCCCTAGATTGAGTGATAAGGTTTGTGGGTCTTGCAAAAGCAAAGTTCATGTTGATGCTAAGAAGTGTAAGCATTGTTCTCAAGATTTGTTTAACTAAAGTTTGGAGATTACGCATAAAATAATTCTATTAACTTTAGAAAATGTAATTAATATACAAACACTTAAAGTAAAAGATGATTTTATGCGAACAAATGAACTAGTGTCACTAACCCTTCAACAGAAGGGTTTTAAAGATTGATTGTATGGCGTTTCTTTTAAATTTTAACAGAATCAAGGTAGGTTAAAAATTGCATTATATTATTTTTAACAGCTCTATTAATCGATTCTTGGTGTCTTACTGCCCCTAAAAAAGCATAATCAAATGGAACTATACCCTCTGACTGGATAGTTTTATTAACTAAAACTTCACCTGATTTTCTATCGATGATATCATATTTTGCAGTGACAATAGTCTTGAATTCTGCACCAAAACTTGGTATGTCCATAGCTAAAATTTTTACTGAAAGATTAACTTTTTTTTCAGCGTCATCAATAAATATAGTTTTCCTATTAAGCGCTTCTTCTATTGAGTCTTTCCATAAAGTTGGTACGTTAAAAATCTGTATATCTTGAGGAATATCACCAGTTTTTTCAGCTGGTGTTGCAACTGAAACAGTTATTGATTTTAGCTCAGCATCAATTTTATTAGTGCTAGGTTGAACCGATTCAACAGAAAAATTTAGTGGTGGCACAGATTGACAGCCTGTAAGTAGTAAACACATGGTAAATATTAGTGCTAATTGCTTCATTAATTTCTCCTTTGTAAGAAAGTATGTAATTTATGGGTTTATATTGTAAACTATATACGGAGCTTTACACAAATATACTTATTATTATATTCATGCTTAGCACATTAAATAATACTTGATGTTGACATCATTCCGAGATGTTAGTATATTTGCTGTAGGCCTAGAAACCTAACACAAAGAATTCAATCTTACTCCCCCGTCAAATTGAATTTCAGCTTTATTGCTAATCTCGACTATGTCGGGAGGGCGACTAATACAAGACCCGCAAGGGGAATAAGTCCGCAGTATCTTTGTGCTGTTTCTAGCCTCCCGACACCCTATTAAGGGTGATTTTCCCTAGAAAGAAAAACAAAGGAGTCAATCATGACTAATTCAAACACACCTGCAGTATTCAATTTTAATGACGATATCCAAGTACGCACTTTCTTAGATGAGAATCAAAATCCGTGGTTCTTGGCTAAAGATATTTGTGCCGTCTTAGGCTACAAAAATGATAGTGATGCTATTAAAAAACATTGCAAGGAACATGGGGTAGCGAAACGCGACCTCATCGATAATCTTAATAGAAAGCAAAAAGCTTCATACATAAACGAGGGTAATCTTTACCGCTTAATTGTTAAAAGTCGTAAACCTGAAGCCGAGGCATTTGAAATATGGGTTATGGAGGAAGTCCTCCCAGCAATCCGAAAAACAGGAACCTACACAGCGGAAAAAGCGAAGACATCAAAATCCACAGCTGATGACAGAACACCACTAAGAGACGCAATCAACCTCTTAGTAAGCAAGAAGCACATTCTTTACCCAGAGGCGTACTCATACGTTCACCAGCGATTCAACGTTAAACACATTGATGAATTAAAACCATCAGAAATAACGACTGCTGTGGAGTACGTGCATAAGTTGGCTTTAGTGGGTGAATTGCTCGAAGCAGAACAACCAGAACCGAAAAAAGCGCTTAACTATGATAGGTTGGTACCATTTTCAACATCTAAAAGGTACCTTGTGAGAGTTTTCGTCTCAGACAACGTAATGAGAAATAGAGTCTTTTTCACGGGAGAAGCTGATACGTTTAACGACATGGCCACTGGTATCTGTAAGACGCTTGGATTTCAGCCTGTTGAGTTCAGGGCTTATCCAATTAACATCGATAATATTAGTGTACTGTGATTAGATAGTAACGTTGAGCCCCACTTTGTGGGGTTTTTTGTTTGTGCAATATGCAGTATTATAGCTCTAGTTACAACAAAAATTAACTACAATCTTACAATTGAGGTAGAGATGAAAAAAATATTGTTTTGCTTTTTATGTTTAGTTACTTTTTCGATTATTGCTAATGCTGATATCTCAGAGCTTGAAAATAAAGCTAATCAGGGTGATACAGAAGCGCAAGGTATGCTCGGTGCGATGTATTATTATGGCGAGGGAGTAAAACAAGATTATTATAAAGCTAAGAAATATTTTGAATTATTGGCTAATCAGGGTAAATCAGATGCGCAAGGTATGCTCGGTGTGATGTATAAAAATGGTGAGGGAGTAAAACAAGATCATCACAAAGCTAAGGAATATTTTGAATTAGCGGCTAATCAAAATAATTCAGAAGCGCAAAGTATGCTCGGTCGAATGTACTATTTCGGTGAGGGAATAAAAAAAGATCATCATAAAGCTAAAAAATATTATGAATTAGCGGCTAATCAAAATAATTCAGAAGCGCAATTTATGCTTGGTGGGATGTATTATTTGGGTGCGGGAATAAAAAAAGATTATCACAAAGCTAAGGAATATTATGAATTAGCAGCTAATCAGGGTTATGTAAGGGCGCAATTTATGCTCGGTGTGATATATTATTTTGGTGATGGAGTAAAACAAGATTATCACAAAGCTAAGGAATATTATGAATTAGCGGCTAACCAGGGTTATGCAAAGGCGCAAGGTATGCTCGGTGTGATGTATAAAAATGGTGAGGGAGTAAAACAAGATTACCATAAAGCCAAGGAATATTTTGGGGTAGCTTGTGATAATGGAGATCAAGAAGCTTGCAATCAATAAGCAGAATTGAACAAAAAAAGGTTTTAAATACCAAAACGATTAGAACAAATAAATAAAATAGGTGCTTACATTAAAACATTTACATTATAATAAACCTTGTTCTGACAGGGCTTAAACGCTTTAGTCAATTAACTTACAGAAAAGTCAATAGTATTGTGTTGTTTTTTTGCAGTCAACAACATATAATCATGCTATAAATTCTATAATTTATATAAATTACTTATTTTAGTTTGGCTAAAAATAACTGAAATTGTAATTTTGCTCTTTAATACATTTACAATCACGGATGAGCGCCTAGGGCGCTTGTTTTGTTTTTGTAAATCAACTACCGAGAGGTAGTCTAACGCATAATCTAAAATTACAGGTAAGGCTTTTAAGTGAGATTAAAATGTATCTGATTTGCATAAGAAATATAATAATTATTAAACTTTCCCAACGATTTAACCTTAACAAGGTACTCTTATGAAGCCAGCCATACCGCAATTAAAGTCATTTGAAAATGTTAAAACCCTTGGTTATGCATTTCAAAAAATGTATGAAAATTATCCGCAAAAAGCTGTAAACGATGTTATTGATGAATTCACGTTAATGAGAATTGAGCGTGAATCTAAACAGGAATTGAAGTCAGAATATAGTTTAAATGGAGATATATGTTTGGCATACATAGCCTTTTTTAGAGGTGATGTTGATGATTCGCTAAATTTATTTAAAAAGGTTGCAGATTATAATTTTAATGGCATAGAAGTATATTTGACAATTTTATCTCATCTGGCTAAATTTAAATTATATGAAAAAGAATTGATAAGATTTTCAAGTACATTAAGAGATAATTTACTATATATGCCCCTAGTTAGTTGGTTTGCATTTTCTGGGGATATTGAAAATATGAATGAACTGCTTGATGAAATGAGTAAAAAACAATTTAAATTTGATGTTGTTAATTTTTTTAAAAAAGAATTTTTACTATTTGAGTCCCTTCTTTCTGATAAATCTGTATCCATTGAAGAATACAAGAAAATAAGAAAATACATGATTAGAGTGCTTGAAAATAATCAGGTAGATTTCTCTGGTCAAAATATTCCTACATGTGATTCTTTTATTGTATTAACCAGAGTTGATGCAGATCCAGATGTGATATCAAATTTGAATTCAGAGCTATCTGTTTTAATGGCTGAAGATGATAGCTTGAGTTTCAAGTTAACAGCTGGGTTCACAAGTATTTTACCTAGTTATGGAGTAATACTTGAATGAGTATAAATCCATCAGATCTTTATTTACTAGCAAGAAACTTAATGGGAACCAATGAGGCCTCAAACAGGTCTTGTGTATCTAGAGCTTATTATTCTGCCTTTCATGATGTTAAAATAAGAGTAAAGGGGTTGCCTAATTTTCAGCGCTCCGAGCATTCTGGTATAATTGATTATCTTGGTAGACCTAGCTCATTTAAAGATGATTCAAGAATAATAGCTAGAAAAATAGCCTTTAATCTTAATCTAGCAAAAGAGTTTAGATGTATGGCTGACTATGATCTTGCTTCAGATTTTGAGCAAACAATTGTTGACCAAACTTTTGATATAGTTGATAAAGTAATAAATTTAACTGATGAGCTAGTGAAACTTCAAGATTAGTTTTTTAATAACCACACCAACCGCCCTCGAGGCGGTTTTTTCGTTTCTGGAGTAAGCAAAATGGACGAATTCAAATTCAAAGTACAAATTCAAGATGGCCTTGAAACATCGATCACTAACGACGTTTCAGAAGTCAAATTCGGTGATGGTTACGAGCAAGTTGTCGAGAAAGGGATTAACTCGGAAACTAAAACGATTCAGTTAGGCCAAATCGGCACAATTGAACAGATGTCGCCAATCCTCGACTTTGTTCGTGACCATGTAACTAAGGCATTCATCTGGCGAAATCAATTCAATGAATTAGGTACTTATCGAGTAGAAAAGGACTCAATCAAGTACTCGATGGTTGGAGGTAACGTTAAACTGAATTTCACATTTAAAGAGGCACATCACGTATGATTTCAGCACAAGAACAATTACTACAGCCTGACTCGAGGATTAAGCTGATTGAAGTCGATGGCACATCATTTGGCGCTGATATTATGCGGTTCCATTATGAGCGGATAGGTTACACCCAAGATGAATTGGAACTTGCAAGACAAAGCGGTAAAGAGCTACCTGTTAAATCAATCTGGTGGCAAAATAATGAATATATGCCATTTCCATACCAAATTGAGGGTATAGAAGCATCTACAGATGGTCAATCTGCTGAACCTAAGTTATCTATCATGAACGTTGACCAGTTAATCACGGCGCTTTGTTTGCGTTTTGATGACATGCTTAATGCCAAAGTAACGATTCATGAAACTTTTAAGTGCTTTTTAGATGAACGGAATTTTCCTGAGGGTAATCCACAAGCCGACCCAAGCCAAGAGCGGATTCACATCTTTTACATTAATCAGAAATCGGCAGAAAATGATGAAATAGTCGAGTTTACTCTTGGCTCGCCTTTTGATTTACAAGGGGTATCATTACCTAATCGGCAAATACACGCGCAATGCCACTGGGCGAACTGTGGAAAGTACCGAAGTGGCGATGGTTGTAATTATTCTGGTACCAAATATTTCGACAGGAAAGGAAATGTGACAGATGACCCTAGCAAGGATTCGTGTGGTGGGTTATTATCTGACTGCAAGGCGAGATTTGGTGATGATGCCAAATTGCCTTTTGGTGGGTTTCCTGCGTCTAGTTTGATTAAGCGTTGATCTTAAAAGTAATTAAATTAAAGGGAGTAGTATGAATCCAATGAAACTGAATGATATTGAAGATGGAACAAAAGTTTATAAATTTAGAGATTGCAATCCACAATATATACCTGTATCAAAAGAGGGTGATACCTACAATAATTTACAGCTAAATAACAAATATATTTTATGCGAGAAAAAAATATGGAGTATTTCTAGCCTATTGAATAATGAGTTTTGGGCGGCTACACCAGAATCTCTGAATGATGTATCTGAAATTTATACATTAAATAATTTTAAGGAAGAGAAGATTAATAGCTTTAATAATAAAACAATTAACTTAATAAAGGGGATAACAGAAAATAATACGACTGAAAAGGAGATGCGCAAAGAGTTAGGGTTGATTTCTGATGAGGCTTATAGAGTTAGCATTGCTCAAAACTTCTCAAATTATGGTGTTTTTTGCACATCATTTTGTCCTACTAACCCTAACTTATGGGCTTTGTATTCTGACTCAAGTCGCGGTTTTGCAATAGAATATGATTTAAAATCTTTGTATTTAAGCACTAATCCAGCAGATATATTTCCAATAAGATACAATCAGGATATGGAGACTATATATGGTAATGGGATAATGGCCCCTGGCCATTTTTATTGCCAAAAGTCAGATTATTTTGAGAAAGAAGAAGAATTTAGGTTTCTTTATGAAAAAAGTGGAATTGTCAAATATGAACCTAATTGCGTAACAGGTATTATTTTCGGTTCGAATATGTGTGAAAAAAATAGGAAACAATTACATAAGCTCATATCAACCAAGCTAAAAAATATTAATTTCATGCAAGCTATTCATAAAAAAGATAATTTTGGATTTGATATAGTAAAATGGGAATGATAGGTTAATTAAAAAAAACCTCTTCGGAGGTTTTTTTATTGGGTGCAATATGAGAAAAACAGTAGAACAATCAATTTGGCAACACGTCAAAGCCGAATACCCGAAAGAGGCTTGCGGTGTGATCGCAGTTAAAGGGCGAGTGCAGAAGTATTTTCCTTGTCGCAATCTAGCACAATCACCAACAGAACAATTCATTTTATCACCAGAAGATTATGCAAGCGCTGAAGATTGGGGCGAGATTATCGCGATAGTTCACTCGCACCCAGATGCGACTACTCAGCCAAGTGAGTTAGATAAATCGATGTGTGACGCTACTAATCTGACATGGCATATCTTTAGTTGGCCAGAAGGCGATATTGGTACCATTCAACCAAGAGGAATTTTACCCTTAATTGGTCGTCAATTCGTGCTTGGTCATTCTGATTGCTACGGCTTAATCATGGATTACTTCAAGTTAGAGCATGGCATTGAGATTCCTGATTACCGGGTAGATTATCGTTGGTGGGAGTCAGGCGAAAATCGCTATGAAGATAATTTCGCTGAAGCAGGATTTGTTGAGATTGATAGCCCGCAAGTTGGAGATGTCATCATCATGCAAGTACAAGCTGATGTAGCTAATCACGCAGGTATATTACTTGAAAACGGAATGCTACTTCATCACCTATACGGACAATTGAGCCAAAGGGTTCCTTATGGTGGTTACTATCGAGACCGAACAATACGAATAGTTAGACATAAATCATTACTTTAAAGCCTCTGAAATTCAGGGGCTTTTTTTATGGAGCAAAGAAAATGGCGAGACTTACTAAAATCAGGCTAGACGGCATTATAGGTAAACAATTTGGCAAGGTCTTTGAACTGGAAATAACGTCACCGGCAGAAGCAGTGAGAGCTTTATCAACGCAGATTCAGGGTTTTGATAAGTTCTTACTTGACTCTAAAAAAATGGGTTTAACGTTTGCTGTATTCAAAGCAAAGAGGAATATTGGTATTGATGAAATGCACGATAACGTTGGCCAAAATGAAATCAGAATTGTACCAGTAGTTATTGGTAGTAAATCTGGTGGCTTATTTCAAACCATTCTAGGGGTGGCATTGCTAGGAATATCGGCTGTAATGTCTTTTGGTGCTAGTCTTGGTGTGGCGGGTATGTTTGCAGCGGGAACCTGGGCAGGCACATTTGGCTTAATGGGTGCGGCTATGCTACTGGGTGGAGTCGTGCAAATGCTGTCACCTCAGCCAAAAGGATTAGGAGTATCGGAATCACCAGAAAACAAGCCAGATTATGCTTTTGGTGGTGCGGTGAATACAACAGCGCAAGGCAATCCAGTGGCGGTTTACTACGGTCACCGAGAAATTGGTGGGGCAATAATTTCAGCAGGGATATATACAGATGACCAACAATAACTTAATCAAAGGTAAAAAGGGCGGTGGCGGTAGTCAGCATACGCCTGTTGAATCACCTGATTCTTTATTATCAGTAGCTAAAGCTAAAATTCTAATAGCTTTATGTGAGGGTGAAATTGCAGGTGGATTGACTGCACAAGATATTTATTTAGATGGAACGCCTTTAGCTAGCCCTGATGGCACAATGAATTTTACAGGTGTTTCTTGGGAACTAAGAACTGGTACCCAAGACCAAGATTATATTCAAGGATTCCCTGCGGTGGAAAATGAGTTAACTGTTGGTACCGAGCTAAAAGCATCTAATCCCTATGTTAAATCAATAACCAACACTCAATTATCTGCGTTAAGAATAAGATTAGGTGTTCAAGCCTTACAGCGACAGCATGATAATGGCGATGTGACAGGCTCACGAGTTGAATATGCTGTTGATGTAGCGACTGATGGTGGCGCATATCAAGAAGTAATCAAGTCAGCATTCGACGGCAAAACGACATCACTCTACGAGCGCTCACATAGAATCAATCTACCAAAAGCGACAACAGGATGGATGGTACGTGTTAGACGCTTAACTCCTGACTCGAGTACTGCAAAAGTGGCGGATAAAACTAATATTCAAGCGATTACAGAGATTATTGATGCGAAGCTAAGCTATCCAAACACAGCATTACTTTACGTTGAGTTTGACTCTAAGCAGTTTCAATCTATTCCTAAGATTAGCTGTAAACCCAAGGGGCGAGTGATTCGGGTACCAAATAATTACGACCCCATCAATCGAACATATTCAGGCTTGTGGAATGGTCAATTCAAATGGGCGTGGACTAACAATCCTGCGTGGGTTTTCTTTGATATTGTGACCAACGAGCGCTTTGGGCTTGGTAAACGTATTTCACTTGAACAAGTCGACAAGTGGGAGCTATATCGAATAGCTCAATATTGCGATCAATTAGTGCCAGACGGTCGAGGTGGTGACGGCAAAGAGCCTAGATTCATGTGTGACGTGTATATTCAGTCAAAAGCTGAAGCTTACACCGTGTTGCGCGACTTGGCAGCTATTTTTAGGGGGATGACATATTGGTCAAAAGGGATTTTAGCTTCTATTGCTGATATGCCGGCAGATATTGATTACATCTACACGCCGGCAAACGTTGTAGAAGGCAAATTTAACTATTCAGGCGCATCTCAAAACACTAAATACTCCACTGTGATGGTATCTTGGTCAAATCCAGATAACCAATACCAAGATGAGGTCGCAGTGGTATCTGACCCAAATTTGGTGAGACGATATGGTTATGTAGAAACATCAATAACTGCTATTGGCTGTACGAGGGAAAGTGAAGCAAGACGCAGGGCTGATTGGATACTGCAGACAAACCGCAATGATAGGACGATCTCTTTTAGTGTTGGGCTAGATGGAAATATCCCAAGACCAGGTGGCATCATCGGAATTGCGGACCCCAAATTATCAGGTCGTATCTTAGGCGGTCGAATCAGTGCTGTAAATGGTCGCAACATCACATTAGACAGAAAATCTGATGCAAAGGTGGGCGATAGATTAATAATCAACTTACCAAGCGGTAAAGCTGAAGCTCGAACTATCCAAGCGGTTAAAGATAAAATCTTAACGGTTTCAGCTGACTACACAGAAGAGCCAATGAAAGAGTCGGTATGGTCAATTGATGCTGATGATTTGGAAATTCAGCAATTTAGAGTTGTTTCTATTGCTGATAATAACGATGGTACATATGCAATCACGGCAACAGCTCACGACCCAGATAAATACGCTCGAATAGATACAGGTGCAAGGATTGAATCAAAACCAATTTCAGTTGTACCGTCATCGATTCAAAAGCCCGTTTCTAACGTTGTGATCACATCATCATCAAGGGTTGAGCAAGGTATTAATATAGCAACTTTACACGTTGAATGGGATAAAACAGATGGCGCAATCAGTTACGAATCAGAATGGCGCAAGGATAATGGCAATTGGATTCCTGCACCACGTTCAAGTGTTAATTCTTTTGATATTGAGGGCATTTATTCAGGTCGATATCAAGCAAGGGTAAGGGCTATCAATGCTTCTGATATCAGCTCTGGTTGGTCTTATGCTGATGAAATTACTCTTGCCGGCAAAGTCGGTAAGCCTCCTATGCCATTAGGATTTACCACCAATTCATTAGTTTCAGGTGTTCAGCTTAATTGGAGCTTTCCAACTGACGCTACGGATACACTCAAAACTGAAATTTGGTACAACACGGAAGATGGTGACGATGGGGCTTTATTGCTTGCTGATGTTCCATATCCTCAGGGGACATATCAACAGATGGGGTTAAGTGCAGGGCAAGCGTTTTTCTATAAAGCCCGGTTAGTTGACCGTCTTGGCAATCAATCAGATTGGACGGATTGGGAACACGGGATTTCATCTACTAATGTTGATGATATAGAGAAAGCAGTGATAGATACTCTCAAAGATACAGAAGTTTTTAAACAGCTTTTAAGCAACACCTTTGGCGAGTTGGAAGATAAATTCGCACAAGTAGATGAAGCAAACGCTAATTCCAAAGCAGCGCTTGATTCAGTATCTGTAACTGCAGAGAACTTAATCAAACAGTCACTAGCTATAATTTCAAATGCCACAGCCAATGACGCAGATGTTCAGCGCCAAAGGAAGGAAAATGGCAAGTTTTTAGCTGAAATTACAAACGTGAGACAAACGATTGTATCTGAATCTGAGGCTATCGCTAGAAGCATTGAGCAACTCAAGGCAACTATGCATGAAGACGATGCTGAGCTTGCTGGAGAAATACTGCAAATGCTTCAAGTAATTGCAGATTCAGAAAAAGCTACTGCTGAAAAAATTGAAAATTTATCTAGTAATTTCAATAATCAGATAACAGCGACAATCAATACATTCAATAAAACTGTTGTCGATAAGGATAAGGCTCAAACAGATGCGTTAAATGCGTTGAAATCGCAAGTAAGTTATCAAGATACAGCTAATAACAGTCGCTTTGTTAATGCAGAATCAAGTATTAAGACGCTTCAAACGACCGTTACTAGCAATCAGCAATCCAATGCTTCAAGTATTACTCAGCTTGAATCTAAGGTTAATGACAACAAAGCTAACATAACTCAGCAATCGACTACTCTGGCAACAGTTACAGGTAATTTATCATCGACGTACTCAGTAACAGCTAAAATGGACGCAAACGGTAATATTTATGCTGCTGGTATGTCGCTTGGTGTGGAAAAAGTAAATGGTAAAACTCAAGCTAGTGTTATTTTCTTGGCTGATAGCTTTACATTGATGAATGCGATAGGAGGAACTGTTACAAGCCCATTCTTCGTTAATGGTGGGCAAGTTTACATGAGAAGTGCTGTAATTCAAGACGGCTCGATTACTAACGCTAAAATAGGTGAGTTTATTCAGTCGAGTAACTATCAAACAGGAAAAACTGGTTGGAGGATTGATAAATCAGGATTTGCTGAGTTTCTAAATATCAAAGCAAGAGGGGAAATTCATGCTACCAGTGGAACATTTAGTAATGTGATTATTGATGAAAACTGTCAAGTTAAAGGCACTATATACGCAGGAAAAATAGTGGGAGGAGTAGCAAGCTTCCTTTGGAACATTAATCACACGCAGTCTGGAGTAAGCAAAACCACATTGGTTTTGACTAAGAATGTTTGTGATGTTTTACTAATTGAAAAAACAAGAAAAGTTGCAATCTTGGGTGAAATGACTGCTTCATCGGTTGAGAGTAGATATGTACAAACTGGCACCCACCCTGGTGGAGGAGGTCCTATATATGAATATAAAAATTTCTACAGCTATCCTACAATAACCGTTGAAATTCTATTGAATAACAACAAGATTGGAACATTAGTAAATGTAGTCAGAGGTACAGAGTTCACACTACCCGAAGGAGGGAATACTTACCAAAGACTAAGTTTCAGGTATATTATTGAGAATAATATTATTGGCAACACTTATTCTCTTAATGCTAAATTCGATCTCGCTGTTTATGATGGCGAAGATTTTTTAAAACGTATCAATTAAAAGGATAATGATTCATGAAAAAAATATTGTTAATTTGTATGGTGGCCTGTTTTTTAAGCGCTTGTGCCACGACTGACCCTGTTACATTTTGCTATCAACTTTCACCACAGGAAATTAAACCAGGTGTGAATTGCATTCCAAATGGCGGCGGTGGTAGTGGCTCATAATTAAAAAATACTTAAGCAACCCTCTTCGGAGGGTTTTTTATTGTCTAAAATTCGGAGAATGTTATATGTGGTACAGGACAGGAACAATCACTTTAAAAAAAGGCACTACTAAAGTGCTTGGAGTGGGAACAAAGTGGACTGATAAGCTATCAAATGTGGAAGCAGGCCAGCCACTAATTGTAAACGGTAATATCTATGAAATCACTGAGGTAATAAGTGATACTGAACTTTACATTAAAGAGTCTGCGCTTGCTGATGCTACAGCTACTCCTTACGTAATTATGTCAGTAGTTTATGGCTCGTTGGGTGACGTTGCGCTTAAAGCATCTAAAGCATTTGCTCACTACCAAGAGCAGATGGATGTGTTCGATATGATGTACACAGGCACTCAAACTTTCAAAGTTACTAAGCCAGATGGTACAGAAATTGAGATGTATCCATATTCAATGTTAAGTATCGATTTAGCTAAATTAAATCAGACGCTGCAAACTGTTGCTACTCATGCAACTAATGCTAAAACATCTGAAACTAACGCTAAAAACTCAGCCACATCCGCGGCTACTAGCGCCACAAGCGCCTCAAGCTCTGCAACAACTGCAACAGCTTCAGCAAACGCTGCTAGTTCATCTGCAACTACCGCTAAGGCATCTGAAACAAATGCAGCAAAATCAGCAACTGCTGCGGCATCTAGCGCTACAAACGCATCAACATCAGCAAGCAATGCAAAAACTTCTGAAACAAAAGCAAAAGAATACGCTGATTCAGTTAATGCAAATAGTCTTTTAACTAAAGAAGATAATTTAAAAAGTGTTGCAAATTTGGCAGAAGCACAGGCTAATTTGCAAGTTTTTAGGCAGATGCCAGATTTAACAGCTAACATTAATTTGGATAGTTTAACTAAAACAACAGATTACGGGGTTTATGCGTGTCTCGAGCCTAATACGGCAACACCTGAAAATAACTACCCGATTAAACTAGCAGGAGCGCTCATTGTTTCAAGGAGTTTAGAAGGTTCTTGTTTACAAGAATATACTACTAACACAGGAAGAAAATTTATAAGAGGCAGGGCAGGGGGTCAATGGTTAGCTTGGACTGAATATCTTAATTCCAAAAATAACCTTTCTGAATTAACAGATAAAATTACTGCACTCAAAAATCTAGGAGCTATGCCAAATGAAATTACTGCGAAATTAGTAGATATTAACACATTGAAAGTTTCTGGTTTTTACAATATATCAGCTAACTCACCAAATTGGTTGGGTTCAAGCGGGGGTGTTTTATTAGTGGTTGCTCATGGAACAGTCGGATATATTACGCAAATAGCATATTTAAACGGTAGTGTTTATGTTAGGTATGCGGGTGGTAGCGGTGTATGGGGGGAATGGTCAGAGCTTGCGAGTTTAAGTAGACCTAATGCTTTTACAGGAAAACAAACAATAAATGGGAATTTGGTCGTAAATCAAGAGTCTTTTGTTGGCTTTTCTCTAGTAGAGGGTAATACTAAAGACGGCAGCATTATTAGGTTTATTACTAATGCGGACAAGGTTGAACATTCGCATATTGGGTTTTTGCCAAAATCCCCTGATTTAAGAATATATTGCAAGAATGGTGGGATGAGCCTGTCGCTAAAAACACCTATGTTGATAAATAACAATGAAGTGCTGACCGTAGGCAACGCAGGTGTATTTAATGGAATAGGTTCGTCAGTTAGCATATTGTTGCCAAATAGCATTTTTAATGTTGGCGATATCTATACAGGATCTGAAATTGGAGCAGAGAGTAGTTTTATGCAGACTTTATCAGGCCGCTGGAGATGTACATCCTCAGATAGAAAAACATTTGGGTCAACGATTTTAACTTTAACATCTTTCACGAGAATATCATAATGGAAAACAAAGAATATTTAGAACAAACAGAAGAAACAGAGCAACCAAAAACCAAAGAGCCAGTTATTACTTATTCAAATCCAAGAACAAAAGATATATTACGTTATATTGACATAGATGTCTTTAACGATGGTATATTTGTCTGGCCAACATCGGTATCTCCTAACGATGAGATAACCAAATCAATATACGAAAGGGCGCTCGCAGAAGAATTTGGTGATATCCAAATTATAGAGTCAGAATTACCAGATTTAAAAGTGATCGCACGTCAGTACCGTGATTCATTTTTAATTGCTACTGACAGAATGACTGTATTGGATTACACGATAGCTGACCATAGATTGACTGAAGCTGAAAGGGAAGAGTTGATTCAGGTTAGAGATGAATTTAGACGTTGGCCACAATCTGAAACTTTCCCTGATTTAACGAAAATGCCAGATATGGGCTATTGGCTATTCTTTGAAGCACTGTACTTGGGTTGGGATGCGCCTGAAGAGTTAAAGGCGCTTTATGGGGCGGTTTAAGTAGGTAAGCCCTGAATGCATAGGTTGCGTTCAGGGTTCATTATATCATGGGGGATTTTCTAACTTGATGTGTTGATTGGGTAACTGATACACTAGATTAATTCATTGCAAATATTTAACTAGGAAATATTGAGTTTATCAAAGGGGATTAGGATGTTAAAACTAATAGGCAGTATTTTAAGCTTTATATTTGTAATTGTTTTGTTAGTTATAATATTCTGTACAGACATCCTTGAGAAAAATGAAAAAATGACCTTAAACGAGCTAGGAGATTTTCTAGCTGGAGCTTTTTCTCCATTAGCATTTTTATGGCTTGTAATTGGGTACATGATGCAAGGAAAAGAACTGAAGCTCAATCGCCAGATGTTAGAGTTGCAAGCGGAAGAATTGAAAAATAACAATCAAGCATTACTTCTTCAAGCTAAAGAGTTAGCAAACTCTGTAAAAGCTCAAAATGAGTTGGTTGAGCAAAGCAAAGAGCAAATAGAACTTGAGAGAGCTAAACTTGAGGAAGAAAAAGAAAAGGAAAGAATAAAAAATAGCACGCCAGAATTGGAGCTGACCTTTGAAAAAATTGGAAATACCTATCAGTACAAATGTTATATTCAAAACAAAGGGGGACCTGCTGATAAAATTAAAATCGAATTCCAATATTTTAACCCACGAAACAGCATGGACTATTCTAATTCAAATACTTTTTTTTATCAAAATCCAGATTCAATAGAATTGCAACAATTGAATCAAGAGCATAACAAAAAATTTCTTTTTGACTCAATAAATACTCCTTATGCTAATAAAGAAACCATCGAATTTATGATTTTGAATGTAAAAATGTGTTATATTGAACATGTAAGTAAATTGAAGCGAACACATAAGTATAAATATATTACTAATGAAAATAATGAACTGATTATAGAACAATAAAATTATAATTTTAAAAGTTTTTGTTAATTTAATTCGCCTTCTTGTTATGGGCGCAAAAAATAAAGCTGTTGCTCCTAGCTAATATCGGTAGTAACACAACAAGTAACATAATCAATTGATAATAAAAAATACTAAAATTAAATCAGCATCTTAAAATAAAATTCGATTCCTGCTGGGGACGCCACTCAAATATCCTCACTTATTCTTACATGTTCTTTTATCCGTAAAATTCGCTTTTAAGACATCGACTTAACGTATATTTTGTAAATTTTATCTTTTCAAATGTTCTCACTTGGTCGGTCATATTCCATTGCAATAGTTAATAATAGTAACATTGATAGTAACACGGAGTGGAGTGTAAATTCTTATGTTACTATTATTGGAGATCTTATTGAAATGGCTAGAAAAATCAAACCTCTTACTGATACCGAAATTAAACAATCAAAACCAAAAGGCAGTGATATTACTCTTTTTGATGGTGATGGCCTAGAGTTACTAATTAGGGTTAACGGCACTAAGACTTGGCGGTTTAGGTACTATGCACCGTTGACAAAAAAAAGGGCTGTAATCACAATTGGACAATATCCAATTATATCGTTGAAAGATGCAAGAAATAAAAAAATAGAGTTTTTAGAACATTTAACAAATGGCGAGGACCCTCGTAATTCAATTGAAATGCAAAGAACTAAAAAACATACCCTTGAAAAAGTGACATATGATTTCTTTGAAATTTATAAGACAAAAGGGCATACCGAAAAGACATTAATTCCAATAGACAAGAAGTATCAAAAACGCACAATACAACCGACCGGTTTTGTCACCGATTATCATATTGAACCGACAAATAATGTTTCACAGCAAAAATTTATTCCATTTCAACCAGCTTGGGTTAGCGCTACTGGAACGCGTTTGCCATTACCTGTGCCCCAAATGGGGTATATGGTTGTTGATCATGCCGGTACTATTTTTAATCATAGCTCAGGACTTTATGGGACTGGGTATGCGATTTGTTTAAGTTGTGGGCGTGCTGATTCTATGACGTCAACAGGTGAATACCCTAAATATTTAGATCCTAATAATCCAGGTATTAGTCACTTACCCTTGCGTTTAACGCAAGATGATTGGGACGAAAAAGGAGAACCCGTAGCGTGTAGAGGAAGCGCCAAAATTCTGGGAAATATCCACATTGGAGCATATTCTCGTACTGATGTATTTGAACTGGTCCTTAGGAATCCACTTTCAGGTGAATATTTATTGGATACAACAGAAGGAAGAATTATTGCTACGTCATTAGCTGTGGCTTTACGCTCAGCGCTCACAAGCATATTAGGTATATCTAAGAATGAAGTTATGTATAGCATTAGGCCTACAGTAGTAGACGCTAATAATGCGGCTTTAGTATTGCAATTATTTGATAGTGTAAGTGGTGGTGCTGGTTTTGCTGTATCAGCACCATTTAATATAATTGAGACGTTATTCAAAATGATTGAGATACTGACATGTGAAGATCATTGTGAGTCATTTTGCTCAAAATGTTTATTAGATAATGATTCTCGTCATGATACTGAATTGCTTGATCGAGAAGCCGCATTATCTTGGCTAGGTGACAAATTTGTACAATATTTGATATTAAGTGAACCACACAGAAACTTAATTCCTGGAGCAACGTATTGCCCAATAACATTAAAACAAAAATTAACAGAACTTATTCGTCAATCACCAAAAAGTATTAGTTTTATTTTATCGCCTAATTTAAAAAAATGGGATACCACATTGCAGCCGATAAAGCAGCAAATACATCTGCTGCTCTCTAATGAAATAGATGTGTATTTACTTATCCCTAAAGCTGAATATTCCGATGAAATTAGGGAGTTTTTACTCGCACTCAAGGGGGTTGGGGCACAATTAAGTTACACTTCAGAGATTGAAAACATTATAATGCAAGCTCATTTTGATAAGAAATTCATAACTATCGCAAATATGGATGACAATGCCCGTATTCCAGGAGTTAATTGGTTAGAAAGTCATGATGTTACAGTGTTATCTGAAAATGCTCCTGAAGTTAACTCAGTATCTATTGATACTCTATCGTGGCAAAAATCTTCTATTGAATCGATTGATATCGCGATTGAAATTAGTAAGGAATTAAATGTAAAAACAGCTCAATTTGGTAAAGCATTTTGGGATTATTTATTGGATGAATCTGCAGTGTTAAATAGATATCTAAAACAAAGTAAAGTAATATCGGTAAATTACAGTGATCGATATTTAAAAAGCCCTAGTTATTTATTACTCCTTTCAGAAATTTTATCCCCACTTGTTAAATACGGTTTACAAAAAATAACTATTGAAAGTAGTTTTATGCCAAATGAACGTAGAAGTTCAATCATTTCTCATGATTGGTACTCCGAACAAGATTTTATTGATGCCTATGAAATGTGGATCAGTGCTAAAACAAATATTAAACCAACGATAAATATAGCTAAGCAACTTACACTTCTTCCACATCGCCGGATACTGACTTTAAACTTAGATTCTGGTGAAAAAATACAAATTAGATTTGATCAAGGTATGGGTTATTGGCAAATTAATTGTCAGCGTGGACTTCATCGTTTTGATTTTGATTCCTCTATTCATAACCAACTAAAACAATTGGTTGAAGTACTAGAACATTCGGAAGTAAAAAATTCTGCTTCATGGCCTACTGATATTACAATTGTTGAGGTGAAAAATTGATATGGATAATATTTATTTGCTAATAGAAAAGATTGAATAAGGATAGTGCTTAATGTAGTAAAAATCAGTCAGTATATATATGATTTATTTGAAGCTGGTTTCATACTTTATGGTAAGCCAGATAATGGTTAAGCTGGGTTTTCACTGGCAAAAGTTGGATTTAGCTTAGTATCCCAATTTCTAAAAACTGAATTACTAAATGAAATTTTATGCACTATGAGTGTTTTCTTTATCGAAGATGGCTTATAAAACAATACAATGGTAGGCAAGATTTCAGAAAATGAAATCGTGATGGAGCAACTTCGCAGCAATACGAAAGAACAAGCCATGCTAGGCCAATTCCCAGAATCAATTAATAAAGCGATTATAGAAAGTATGGATATCCACAGCGAAATGGCCTCCAAAATCCTATCCAACGAACTGATCGCCAAAGGCTTTGCTGGGCTGATGTTTGATGTGTTGATGAGGGGGATGGGGGGTGATAGGGTTTAGTGAAAATCTCTATCAAATTATATTTGCGAACAATAAAAAATATCTTTGGTTGAGTTATTTAATGCAACAATAACATTGCTTAAATTGAATTTTTATAGGAGTGAAACATATGTATCTTAATAATATTATTATCAAAAATATGGGGGCTATTGAATCTTTTAAGTTAATGGAGTCGGAGTTATTCAAAGAAAATGGTGATCCTAAACCTATTATATTAATAGGCCAAAATGGATCAGGCAAAACTACATTATTATCCAGTATTGTTGATGCACTTTATGAACTTTCCAATAACGCATTTGATGATATTCTTCCAAAAACAGGGTCAGGCTATAGATATTTTAAAATTTCAGGAGGTGTGAATATCCGAGTTGGTGAACATAAAGCTTTAGCATTTGTTTCGTTCAAGAATGAAAGTGACACATACCAATACTTAGATAAAAACGGAGAACTATCACCTGAAGAATGTAAAATGATAACCAATTCTTTAATGACTTTAGACTTTAATAAAGAACAAAATAATTTGATAAAGATAGCGACGAGAACGGAAGATGATGACAAATTCAAAAATGTATTTTTAAAAAATACTTATTGTTATTTTCCATCTGATCGTTATGAAATACCATACTGGATGAATCAAGAAACTGCTCGCGAAAAAAAATTTTTTGAAGTGGAAAAACGGTTTAATGGAAGCTTAAAAAAAGATATTTTAATCAACCATTCACTTACAGACATTAAAGAATGGATTTTAAACGTAATTTTAGATGCGCGCGTTGATGTTGATGAAGATATAAATGGCGAGTTTAAAATTTTGCGAACTGCTAACGATTTGAAGTTATTGAAAATTAGTGTTAAAAATATAGAAGTAATAGTTTCTGAAATAGTTAGAAAAGATGTGATTTTACAATTGAATTTTAGAGGTAGAGGAGCAAGTAGGATAAAATTAATCGAGAAAGAATCTAATGACGAGTTCCTACCATCTCTAGATAATTTATCAGCTGGACAAAGTACATTATTGAGTATTTTTTTAAATATAATAAAATATTCTGACTTGGAGGATTTATATAAAGGGAGTTATTTAAGAGATATAAAAGGTATTGTAATCATTGATGAAATTGATTTACATCTCCATATCGAATTACAATATGAAGTTTTACCTGCGCTAATTGATTTATTTCCAAAAGTGCAGTTTATAATTTCATCACATTCGCCTTTTTTCCTATCGGGAATGGCAAGAAAATTTACTAGCGATAATTTTTTAATGCTCAACATGCCAAATGGAAATAAAATTTTAAAGGCTGATGATTTTAGCGAATTCAGTAAAGTTTATGATATTTTTAATAATTTAACACAATCTTATAAAAATGAACTGGAAAAATTACAGACTGCAATCCAAGCAGAAAAAAAACCGTTAATTATCACAGAGGGAAAAACGGACTGGAAACATATTAAAGCGGCGATTGTAGCACTAAAAGTGGACTATCAAAATCTAGATGTCGCATTTTTTGAGTACGAAGAAGATATAAAAATGGGATCATCTGCTTTAAAGGTAATGTTAGAGAAATATAAAATGTTGAAACAAGGAAGGAAATTAATATTTATATTTGATCGTGATGAAAAGGATATTGTGAAACAATTTGGTACAGATAAATATAAAAATTTAGGTAACAACGTCTATGCTTTTTGTTTACCAAAATTAAAGAATTGTGATGAGCCAGCTATAGAACATTATTATAGTGAGAAGGACTCAAAACAGGTTGATAAAAATGGCCGGAGATTGTTTTTTTCTAATGAGTTCCATATAAAGAGTGCTGTAAGCCTTGATGGTAATTATCGAACTTATCGTAGCAATGTTAATAAAAATAACAGCATTATTGACTCTGATGTTTTTAATTCTGCTGATTTTAGAAATGAAAAATCTATAGCACTCAGTAAAGCTGATTTTGCATCAAACATAATTAATAAAACACCACCTTTTAATGAAATGGATTTTTCAAAATTCAGATCAATACTCGATCTTATCCAAGAAATCTGTAACCTACAAATTGACGATCAATAAAAATTTGAAAAAGTTAAATGTTGGATTTCAAGACCATGAGAATATTTAAATATTTCCATCCTGATAGAATTGAAGTTCTGGAGAGTGGAAAAATAAGATTTACGCAGCCTAGCGATCTGAATGATCCTTTTGAGTTAAAACCAAATGTTAAAGAGATTTCTAGTAAAGAAAATATCGTAACTCTATTAATGGAAGCTATAAGTGAAGAAAAAATAATTGAATATTATATGAAAAGTGGTCTTTCTGGTATTTGTGATTTTTCAATATTTAGAAAGAATTTTATTGAAAATTATACTTCTAATTTACCAACAGCAATTAATGTTATAGATTTGCTGGCGCCAAAACTAAAAGAAACGTTGCATTTTTTGTTTAATAAAGCAATTGGTATTCTCTGTTTAACTCAATCAAACGAGAATTTATTGATGTGGGCACATTATACAAATAATCATCAAGGTTATGTCATGGAGTTTGAACCTAATCACCCTTTTTTTAATCAAAAGAAAAGTGGTATTGATGAGCTTCGTCATCTACGACATGTCAATTACATATCAACACGAGAAATGTATACCTTATCTGAAATAGATGACCAGCAAGGAGCCAATATATTCTTAGCAAAGAGTAAAGAATGGTCTTACGAACATGAGATCCGTATGTTACATTCATTAAATGAGGCTGATACCGTAATTAATGAAAAAATTTATCTTTTTAATCTTCCACCCTTAGCAATCAAAAATATATATTTAGGTTGTCGTATGTTAGACGAGAAAAGAAATAAAATTATAGATATACTTAATAATAATCATGTTTATAAACACATTGCTCTTTTTCAAGCAGAAATTGATCAAGAATATTATAGATTAAATTTTAAAGAAATAGTCCGTTAATTCAGTTTGCAAATACACGTTAACAGCTATTTCTGTGACATATGAGCAAATCAACTGAGGAGTTTATTAAGATGTCTAATAAAAAAAATCTAAATTTAGCTAATTCAATATTTGAAGGATTTAATGACCGAAATGGATTGATGATTTGTGGTTATGAGTGGGGTGAAAGTGATGAAACGAGTACTGAACCTTTTGATAATAATGAACCAAATGAATGTACATTTTCAAATAAAGTCCCTAGATATGGTGATGTTGCCAATAAATGGAAATATGACTTAATGATTAGAAATTGGTTTGATATATGGGGACATTCGTTAGACCGTGAAGGCAATGGTGGCGATTTCGATAAGTCAATACTTCAAACAAATTGGGCATTGGGTTCCAGAAAAAAATCAGCAGGTATAAATTACTATTTATCTGATGAAAATATTAATAACTTCATCACCCATGTGGAAATTCTTCAACCCACTTTAATTCTTTTTATGGGAAGTCAGCTGTTAACGAGAGTTCTAAGAAACTGGAAAGCAAGAGATCAGTTTGTGCCTATAATGGGTGATGAAATTGCTCCACGTGAAACAATACGAATGGATGGATATAGTGGAGCACTGGCCTATTTAAGTAAGTATGAGAAATGTACGGTCATTGGTTTACCACATCCTTCTGGTGCAAGAGGCATTACTAATGAATATATTACTTATATTGGTAAATATATGACGCCGATACTGAATGAATTCAAACGTTCTAATCAGCTAAAATGGAACGCAAACAAGTAAAGTGGATTTAAAATAATCATTTATAGCAGAAAATATACCCCCCCAAGTTTTACTACTTAGATAAAAAAGTCATTTTAATTTAAGCTGAATTAACATTAAATTTTAAATAAACGTAAAATCAATCATATATAGGAGTACATTAATGCGCAATGCAAATAATGTAGGCAGGTTATTGGCCGATCCCAGATTTGGTGAGTTGCTCTACTTAGCTAAAACCAATTCAGATATATTTGAAGTATTGAATCTCACAGAAAATCAACATTCAGACATGTTGCAATGGATGTTTAATTCAAGAGAAGGCCATGGATTAGGTGATTCTGTCTTTAAAGACTTTATGATTGCAATACATGATGGATCTGAAAAATTAGACGGGAGATGTCTTACATCTGCATTTAGACAGTATTGGACGCCCGCTCGTATAAGAGCTTCAAGCTTTTCAGATTTATATTTTTTCCGTGAAATGGCAACGAAAGATAGTAAAAATAGAGTTGATATAGTTATTGTTGATTCCACAAACAGAATTATCATTGTTGTCGAGAACAAAACAAAGTCAAAGCCCTATAATGATCAATTAGATAGTTATTATAAGATTATTACTAACGCACGGCTTGATATGGAGCGTACCTATCAAGTTGCTTTTGTCTTGTTGGACATGTCTTATTACGATACCGATAATGAATCTGAAAGTGATATAGGCAAAAAAAATGAAAAAAATCCTTGGGCAAAACTAAATTACTCATGGCTAGAAGCTGCTGCAGCAAGAGCCGAGCAAGAATATAATAAAGGCAATCCAGCTGCTTCAGTTCTAATGTCATACTGCAGAATGGTAACAGATTGGTATTCTGAAGATATGAGCACTCTCGATGAACTTGCCATCGCATTAAATAAAGAATTTCCTGAAGAAGTTGCTTTGTTTAAAGAATATAGATGGAGTATACCTACTTTTTCCTTTGATTCTTTAAGGCCTTTTTTGAAAATCCTAGATGCAGATGAAGAAAGAACTAAGTGTATTGAGATTTCTCAGAAATACCCAATAGCAATCGAATGGCTGATTAATAATTCTGCGTTTGATGTATTGTTGCATACCCTTAGCAAGCAATTTTCAGAAATTGTAAAATACGAAGATGAATGTATGAATTTAACCCGTAAAAAATTAGAATTTAGGTTACCAATCCATGTTGAGATACCAACTAAGAAATATTGGCCTTTATATGTTCTTTTTAGATACGATGACATAGAAAATAAGTATACATTGGAATTTAGATGGATGAAATCGAGAGTTATTTCTGAATATTGCAATTTAGATAAAATTGATGAAATTGTTAATAATTTACTTGAAGCAAATCATGAGTTTAGAAACCCAATTTTTCGATTAGGAATTGATGAAGCAGTTGCTAAATTCGGCAAATTATATAGTGCATTTTCAGGTCTAAGTGAGTAATTGTTAGGTTAAATGAGTCTCCAATCCGATCAATTTATTTGGTCGGATTGGAAGATTTATATTTTGACTGTTAAATAAGAATAATTAGGTAAAGCGTGTTTAATCATTTTGATACATTTTGGTTCGTTTAGATAAAATTTGTTGATCACAAGTGCATCGTGCAATAGCAAGATGTAATTAAGTTGTTCATTATTTCACAATTATTGACCTCGAAGATAAAGTATGCAGTATTTTAGATTGAAGAGTCTGCTCCAAGCGTTATTGATGGCACAAGGTGATGGCAGTTATTGTAAGGTATTTAACAAGATACTGATCTTAGATAATTGGAAGTTAGATCTGCTATGCTGCCCCAGAGCTGTGTAGCCACTAGATTTAATTGATGAACTTTTCAGAAAAATCGATGAACCTTGATAGCCAGCTCCCGAACAAGAGCTGGTATGAAATGATAAGTGAATTGACGCATGCTGATGTGGTCTTAGATAGAATACTTCGAGTGCTCGGCTTGAAAAATAGCTTTGCAATGCGAATTGATGCTAAAAATTTGAATAATATTGACGGAATGAAATCCCTCAAGTTAGGTTTTTACATGGTAAAATTTATGCGAAAGTGATCGGCATCAAATGAGAATAGGTGATTGGGATTATGAAAAGATACAATATGATTTCTCCCAGCCTGCAAAAATTATTCATCAGGAAATAGCACCGCACCAATATCTCTATCTTTAGTAACTACATCTATAGTTGAAGGTAAATTGAGATTTGATTAATGAATTGATGGTAGATTAAAAGCCTTTTACAATGTAAATTAACGTAAATAACGAGTTTCATCACTTCGTTTTTCGCGCTTTTTTTTGGTGTGTAACCTATTGTATATTAAATAAAATTCAGGTTAGATTCTGAGATAAGGGTAGGGTTTTGATGGTATAAGTCGCACCATCAAAAAATAAATCCTTTTTAATTCAATTAACTAATTAGAATGGCGATTCCTGCTGGGGACGCCATTCAAATATTCTTACTTGTTCTTATCTATTTTGTTATCCTCAAAATTCCCTTTTAAGACATCGATTTAACGTATCTTTTGTAAATTTTATCTTTTCAAATGTTCTCACTTGGTCGGTCATATTCCACAGCAGTTATTCTTTTATGTAACATGGCATGTAAGACAGAAATTTATTTTTTTGACTTTGTTACATCAAACATGGAGAACGCAGATATGGAAAGAATTATAAGGCCTTTAACAGATACAGAAATTAATCAATCAAAGCCTAAAGCTAAAGATTATATTTTGATTTATGGGAAGGGACTAGAGTTATTAATTAGAATGACAGGTACTAAAACTTGGCGCTTTAGATTTTTGGTGCCTGCAACAAAAAAAGCTGTAATTTCAATTGGTAATTATCCTACCATTTATGTGTTTCCTAATCGATCTGACATTACTAAGCATATGTCAAATAGCGCTTTAAAAAATAATGGATTAAAAGGCAAGATGCAAGCACACGGAATGAGGGCGCTTGCTAGTACAATTTTGAAAGATTATGGTTTTAGTTTGATCTAAAACCTTTTAATATTCGTGAACAGTCCTTAACGGTGATGTAGAGATTAAAAAACGTTCCAAACCAACTTTGCACCTATTTCAATATTTTTAAAATTAATTACTTTAAAAGACTAAAGAAAATTTAGTGATTTCAACTTCCCTCGAGACATTTTTTTGATTCTGGAGAGTAGAAATTAGCATACAAAGCCAATCTAGATATAAGAGTAAACACTTAATAAGTTAAGTATGTAAAAAAGGCTCTAGTTGACTTGAATGAAGCAGGGAGAAATTAAACTGACCACTAAAAAATTTAGCTAAAACATTTGCAAGATTCGTTGCTGCTACCACTATAATTTTATTGGTGCAAGAATTTGTATTTTTTATTTAAATCTCTCATATCTACACTTATATTAATGATTTTTTTGGTTTTATAATAGAGAGGAGTTCACTTTCTCTAGCGACTCATGCTGTAATGACAACTCCAACTTATGGGATACCAAAATCATTTTATGATCTGACTTAGGTCACTAAAGCACGATTAGCAAAACTCACTAGGTATGTACTTTTTGTCGTTCAAACTTACCGCTATTGGCTAGGAGTGACTTTTTGCAGATTACGGGGATTACACTTCCTAATAGGCCTTTAAAAAATGGGGGATTCTCGACTAACTTTAAACAAATTATAGTTCAAATCATTTACTATCGGCAGGTCGAACTATGGCGAACGGCACAATCGCAAGCCATATTCATGAAAATGAAGATATTTTACATCCTGAAACAAAGACATATTTCTCTAATTCTTAGCAGGCTTTTTTGGTAAATGAATCGGGGCGGGGCAAGCGATCAAGTGAAATTAGTAAGTTTATTCTCTTAACAGAAGAGACTTATCAAAATGCTACAGACTTTAATTTCTCTCGGTCATATTAGATAGTTTTTACTAAGGACTATAAAGTAAAAAATATTTTAGACATCAATTAGCGCCCATTAGGATTAAATCAAAAAACTTTATCTTTTTATGTTTAAATCTGTAATCTAATGAGCAAGCTAAAGTTGATTATTCAGATTTAGGTGTAGTTATTGGCTTATTTAGGTTGTAAGTGGCAATCGAACAATTTTCAGAGCCCACATGTCGAGAGTAAAACACTTCTTATGCTTTAAAGAAATTTGTGTTAGATAAATGTTTATATTGAATTTTGTTGCGATTGAATTAGATTGTAAATAATATATAATAAAATAACATTATTTGAATAAATCCAGAAAATTTCGAAAAAAGATTAACTATAATCTTACATTTGAGGTCGGAATGAAAAAATCATTATTACGTTGGTTGCGTTGGATACTTTATGTGGGTTTATCTTGTTTAGCATTTTATTTGCTTTTTATAACCCTTGTGGTCTATTTAGTTTGGGGTTTTTAAGATTTAAAATAAAATATGAATTCATTTTTTTAGCCAGTCAAGTTATTCTCTCTGATGTTTATTACTACAACCAAGATGCCTAGAATGTGAGTTATTATTATGTGCTGTCTTACAAAGTGTTTATGAAGGGTACGCAAAATTTCACAAAATAGGTTTTTAGCTTAGCTCCAGACAGAAATTTCTAAAAATTTTATTATCTTTATAGTTAGATTTTATGTTTACTTTGATAACAAATTTTGAGAAAAAATCAGGCTAAAGAGAGCTTTTGTAAGCAAGGCTTGAAAACTTTTCTTTATTAGTTTGCATGAAAATCAACATTTTATGTTGAAATTTTGCAACTGTTTTAATAGGGTGACTTCCAACTTTAAATGATATGTTTTTCTTGTTATAACTTGATATCTTTACAATTTAGATATTAAAGAAACCTGTAAGATTTAGACGTGTAAAACAGCATAGTACAGCTAAGGCATTTGATGGCTCTTAAGAAATTGGTAAAAGCTGAAGAGTTAATTCTACTAAAATATATCTTATTGCTGATAGTTTTGGACTGAATATTTACAAAGAACCAGTCAGAGACAGCCGCATGTTGAAAGTTGAGTTTAGCATATTTGTGATTAAGAATATTTGAAAACGATAAAGGCTAAAACACAACGTCAACAATTGAGGGGGCGACTAAACAAGTTGAGATTTTTTTTCCAACAACTGCTTTACTGGTTTTATCAAAAAATGCCCGCGTGATTTTAAGGGTAACACTGGAAGATTGGTATTTCAGAAGTCCGTCAAATGGCAATTATTTTGATAGATGAAGCTATCAAGTCAGGTACAAAGCTTTATCAAGTTTGTGATATTTTATTCATTCACCCTAAAACCTATCTAAGTTGAAAATATTCAATAAATACAGTTAATTATACTGAAGGTGCGCGTGCAAAGGCAAATCGTTAGCGAACCAATTGGCATGCAATCTCGCAAGAGGAAAGGTAACGGGTCATTTATATCTGTTTAAGAGACTGATTTTTTAAAGTTATCGCCTGAACAAATTGTGTTGTTTTGGCAGGTGAAAGTATTTATTTAGCTTCACAATCAAATCTTTACTGAATACTAAAAGAAGAGAAACTCTTAAAAAGTCGTAAAAAGATAAAACAAAATAGGTTACCATAACTGCTCAGAATACAAGTAACTAAAGCGCCAATTAGGTCTGGACAAGGGATATTATCTACATCTCTACACATTTTAATGGACAATATTATAATCTTTATATGGTTTTCTATACCTTTAGCAGAACGGTTGTTTGCTGGGAAATACATTATCATGTGACATCCGATCAAACAGCGAATTTAATATAAAAGGCAGTCACCAAATAATATTCATAAAGATCAATTAGTATTGCACAGTGATAATGGTTCTCCTATGAAAAGTAAAACAATGGTAGCCAAATTAGATAGTTTAGGTGTTATATCTTCATTTAGCTGACCTGCGTGAGTAATGACAACGCTTATTCTGAGAGCTTGTTTAATAGCATGAAAATTAGAACGATATACCCTAAAGAGGGGTTCAATACTCTTTAAAAAGCACAATAATGAGTAGGAGATTTTGTTTATAGGTGCAATGAAGCACATAGACATAAAGGCATTTTGTATGTCACCCTAGTACAGTGTCATATACAAGAAGATAAATGGCTACTTGAGATAAGGAACCTCGTGTATCAAGAAGCACTTTTAAGGCAGGCTGAACGCTGAAAAGGACGTAAGAGACGCAATTGGAATAGAATTAATATCGTGTTAATAAATCCAGTGAAGAGTAACAATCAAACAAAAAGAATCACACGTTGATTAAATAAAAAGGGAAAAATCACTTGACAGCCTTCGGGTTGCCTATGAATGTCTAAAAATATTCTTTAAATGTCAATCTCCCATAATCTCTGTAATATAAAGTATCGCAGGTTTATATTAAGAAAAAAATTTAACCGTAACCATCCACAATTGAGGTGATAATGAAACAGTTATTATTTTGTTTTTTATGCTTGGTACCTTTATCTATTTTGGCTGAAATAAATATTTCAGATTTATCAGATAAAGCTAATCAAGGTGATGCCAGAGCAAAATTTGCTCTTGGTCTTATGTATAATGATGGTAAAGGTGTGAAACAAGATTATTTAAAAGCTAAAAAATATTTTGCATCTGCCGCTGATCAAAATAATGCAAAAGCACAATTTAGACTTGGAGTTATGTATGATGATGGCAAAGGTATAAGGCAAGATCACGAAAAAGCCAGAAAATATTATGAATTAGCGGCTAAGCAAAATGATCCAAGAGCGCAATTTAGGCTTGGAGTTATTTATTATGATGGTAAAGGTGTGAGGCAAGATCGCGGAAAGGCTTTAAAATATTATGAGTTAGCGGCTAATAAAGGTTCTGCTAATGCACAATATATTCTTGGAACCATCTATGATGATGGTCAAGTTGTAATTCAAGATTACCAAAAGGCTAAAAAATATTATGAATTAGCAGCTAAACAAGATGATGCAAGAGCACAATTTAGGCTTGGAGATATGTATCATGATGGGAAAGGTGTAGGGAAAGACCTAGAAAAGGCAATAAAATATTATGAAATAGCTGCCATTCATGGTGATGTAAGTGCGCAAAATTTGCTTGGAACTGCGTATTATTATGGATTTGGTGTGAAGCGAAATATCCTGAAAGCTAAAAAATATTATGAATTAGCAGCTAAACAAGGTGATGCAAATTCTCTATTCGATCTTGGATATATGTATGATAAGGGGGAATATGTGAGGCAAGATCATCAAAAGGCTCAAAAATATTATGAATTAGCAGCTAAACAAGATGAACCAAGAGCAAATTTTATGCTTGGGATTATGTATGATGATGGTAAAGGCGTAAAGCAAGATCACGAAATAGCTTTAAAACATTATGAATCAGCGGCTAGTCAAGATCATGTAGATGCACAATTTAAACTTGGAACTATCTATTATGAAGGTAAAAATGTAAATCCAGATTACGAGAAAGCTAAAAAATATTTTAATTTAGCGAGTAGTAAAGGTGATGTAAGAGCGTCATCTGCCCTTGGAGTTATGTATTATGATGGAAAAGGGGTAAAACAAGATTACAAAAAAGCGAAATATTATTTTGAAATAGGAACTTTTAAACAAGATGCGAATTCACAATTTAAACTTGGGTTCATGTATGACAAAGGTGAAGGTGTAGAAAAAAATTATCTGGAAGCTAAAAAGTATTATGAATTAGCTGCTAATCAAGGGAATGTAGATGCTCAATTCTTTCTTGGAGAGTTGTATCATTTTGGAAATGGAGTGGAGGTAGATTTCAATAAAGCTAAGTATTATTACGGATTAGCATGTGATAAGGGATATCAAAATGGTTGTGATTCGTCTGAAAAATTGAACAAAAAAGTTTCTAACATGTCAAAATTATGAGTACATTTGGATAAAATATTTATACTCAATAGAAATTAAGATGGGGGGTTCGGCATTTCCTACATACTATTGGATCGAAATAAAATCTGCATCGGCAACTAGTAGTGGCTTCAGTATAATTATTTCCAAACAAAAATAATTTATATTAAAAAACTTCTTTTTTTAAGCTAGAAAATTTTTAAGTAATTAAAACATAGATGTGTTCACCGCGATATTGCAATCACATATAGATTAAAATGTGCTGATGGAATGGTGTTTTGTGAAACCAATCATTAGGAGATTTGTATGCTTTATTTGTGATGATGAAAGGCCTTTCAATATCGGCTACAAGACTGGCGTTAAATCGGCTCCAGCTGCGTTATTTAAGAGATATCGTCGTGAGCGTGGACTTAAAAGGCAATGCTTAACCTGTCAGAATAGACAGAAATTCCAACGTTTAAATACTGATTTTGGAAATTCGGCAAGGTTAAACTAAAAGTCGATATATAGAATTAGGCTAAAATCAGAGTTTTTAGCCTGTAAACAAACACATAAAAAACGCAAGAATAAATTAAACCTTCGTGTCTTGAAATATTAAAACAATCGATCAAAAAACATTTATTGGGTTATATGACTTAAATCCATAGCATATTTTTTAGGATTATTTTTTAAATAATAAACGGTAACTTGATTATTTTTAATCTTGTCTGATGGATCGATAAAAAGGTTGTCACTGACAAAATTATAGGTCTTAAAATTGATTTTATCTTCCCATTTTGCATAAATACGATAGGGATTTTTACCATTTACTTTTAAGTTGTCCATTCTTTTTATTTCAAAAACAGTTGCAATGACGGCAATCCCATCTTGTTTGTATTTCTTTAAGTCTTTAGTTTTTAATAAAATAAATAATACAATACCAATAATCAGCGATACGACAGTAAAAACCGCAAGGATTATTGTTCCAAACCATAGAGTTAAAAAAGTGTTAATTTCTGCTTTGTCTGGTGATAGGGGATCATAAAGAACCTCTACATATTCACCAACATAAAATGCAGGGGGATTTGAACCAGTACTTTCAATAAGTAGATGTTCTTTGTCTTGATTATCTTTGTATTTTACAACAGGGAAATAAACCAAAGAATTCTTTTGTGAGCTTGAGTGATTATTAGATGTTTCTTCTTTCAAAGAAACAACCACGCCAGATGTTTTATTGTAGGTGTTGATTTGATTCGAGACATGTAAAACTGAAAAAATTAACCCTATTAAAAGAGCTATCCCTAAAATCAAAAAAATATATCTTAGTAACTTATTTGTTTTTATCATTTCAAACCTTAAATATAAGAGTTAGTTTTTATTATGAAGAAATGTAATTAAGAAAGGAATAGATGGCTTATATTAGAAATGAGTTAAAGCAATCCTAATTTCAGTAAAAAAAATTCAAAAATAAAAATATCAATGAGTATTATTAAATAAAATTATTCAATTCATAGTGTAAAAAAATTCATTCTTAAAAAAATGAATCTTATCGATAAATAAGAGTGAATGCAAACTTATTTATTTAGAAGGTTTTTTATAAAATTCACAGGATTAAAATCTTATTCAGTCTTTAGCTATGACGACAACTATATATTATAATTTTTCCTTCCATAATATTTTCTTGGGGTTAATTTAGTCTAATAAAAAGAATTTTCAAAATATAATGATAACAATAAAATTTACATTACTTGAATTATTCGCAGGATCTTATTGTAATTGATTGTGTTTTGTGAAGTTAGCCATTAGGTGGCTAACATGCTTTATCAAAGATTGTGGTAGGCCCACCAGGATCGGCTGGCAAGATCAAGTACTAAATCGGCTCTAGCTACGTTATTTAAGAGATATAGTGGTGAACGTTGAGTTTAAAAGGCAATGCTAAAATCGTCAGATGTGAAGTAATAAGCTGAATGAAAATGAACCATTAGTGAAGTGTCGTTTGTCATAATCGTGATGCAAAACTGTGTTCTTATTAATAACGCACTAACAAGCTAAGCGTGACTTGCAATAACGAATTGGTTGGCACACATGCATCGTAACTTGTCAAGTTCCGACAGTAATACTGCTTTATTTCAGTTAGGCATGAAATTATATGTTAAACAATAATTTGGACAGAAATTGATTATTAACCAACCATAAGTGCTTTGGAATGAATAATCATTTCTATATTACAAATTTTATAACGCTTTAACTATATCAAATTTACTCTCATCGTAGCTATATATATTGAAATTGAACTTACATGAGTAAGTTAGAATATCATTAAACTAAGAAAGTCAGCAGTCTGCAAACAACTAACTATGCTAGTCATTTTTTGATACATTATAATTAGTATGATATTATTATTTTACTGGGCTGAATTAAAGCTAATAAGCTTCAAATAACCATAGACAATGGATAAAAATTAATTCATTATTCCTCAAGTATCATTGAAATGTTGTTTGTCGACATCTTGATAAATTCAAATTTCGTTTAGTAGTAGGATATCAAAAATGATCCCAGCGTTGTTTTCTATTTTTCCCATTTTTTTGTTAATTATTTCAGGTTTCTTATCTAAAAAATTTTTCATTAATAATGATGTATTTTGGTCATACATTGACAAATTAGTTTACTACCTGTTTTTCCCAGCATTATTAGTATTAGAAATAAATGCTGCGGTTTTTTCAAGCGAAGTAATTAAAGGGATTGTAGTAACATCAGTAAGTACAGTTTTAGTGGCTATAGTTTTATTTTTCACTAAACCTTTAATCAAAAGCAATAGGCTCTTTACCTCGCTATTCCAAGGAAGTATAAGATATAATTCTTATATTTTTCTTGCTTTAAGTGCCTCACTATTTTCTGAAAAAGGCGTCGCAATTGCAGGTGTTTTTATAGCCTATATGATCGTTATTACAAACGTTATGAGTGTTGTTGTAATGAACTTATATGGAGATAGTGATAATAAAAAAATGCACTTACTCTCTTTACTTCTATTTTTAAAAATCCTTTAATTTTAGCCGTACTTTTAGGATTTTTTTTGCAACTAGCTGATATAGGTATTAATGGGCCAGTTTATGATTATATGCATTATTTAGGATCAGCGGCGTCACCGTTAAGCCTTATGTCTGTTGGTGCTGGGTTAATTTTAACAATGAACAGGAGCTATTTATTTGCAATAAGTTATGCTGTTTGTTTAAAATTAATTTTACTTCCTTTGATTACATTTTGTTTATTGCTTACTTTTGATATTACAGGAACTTATGCCAGCATAGCTTTGTTATATAGTTGCGTTCCTTGCGCAGGTAATGCCTACATTTTATCGAGACAAATGGGAGGGGACTCACATGCAATGGCGGCAATTATTACGTGGGGAACTCTGATAAGTGTTTTATCAATACCTATGATAATGGGTTTTTGGATAGTTTAATGTTATTTCATAAACGCGACTCTAAATTGATTTTTTATGTCTCTAGACAAAATTAATGGATGTACAATTGTGCTCTAATTTTTTATATTTTTAACTTTAAAAAAGAATCAAAGAATATTAAAAACATCAACTATACTAACATAAAGTACTATTCAAATTAATTGCCTAGCGCAGCATTAAAATTTTCTAATCTCTGCATTCAAAACTCCTTAAGTTATTAGTGAGTCAATTCTGCAAAACAAACATCTTTAAAATCTTTTGTATGGAATATCTTAAGAAGAGTATTTGTTTTCTATAAAAAAGTAATTTTAGCCATTAAATAAACGTGGATTCACCAAACAATAAATAAATCAATTCACAAAAATCAGTCTAGGCTGCAGGAGAAGATATTATTCTGATTTTCAGTCAGTTTGAGCTAAGTAATACTAAAACCAGTATCGTCATTTTATTTGACTATATAGCTCAGTTGCAATTAAATCAATTGGATACATTAAATTTTTTACCAATAAATCTTAAACCATCATCTATGGAAGTACTCCAAAAATCCCATGAATGACCGTAGCCATTGTATTTTTGAGACTCAACAACGTAATGGTTGTCTTTGGCCCAAATTACAAAATTCTCGGCATCAACAGGTGCTGTTATTGTATCAGCTGAACCATAAGAAACATAAAAATGAATAGGCAATGCTGTTTGATCTTTTAACTGAATTTGATCAAATTGGTGCTTGCGTAATCTCTCATCATCGAAAGGATTTCCATAGACATCACTCCTATCTTTGGCAAAACTTTCCTTACGAGATACGGGCATAGAGTCCACAGTCCATAATGCAGGTGAGAGCATAACCGCTGAGGCAAAATATTCTGGAAATAATAAAGCAAAACGCGAAGCACCATATCCACCCATAGATAAACCTGCTATGGCATGCGCTTGTCTATTTTTGATAATTGGGTAGTTTTTCTGAATATGGGGTATTAGCTCGTTAATAAATGCTGTTTGCATTTGATGCTTATCACCATCTATATAATACGATGTAAATCCATCTGGAAACACAACAATACTGGGAGGTAGATCTTTTGCTGCAATTAATCTATCTAATTTTTGGACAATATACCCTTTATTAGGCCAGTCAGTGAAATCACCACCGGCTCCATGAAGCATATAAATTACAGGATATTCATTTCCAGTAGAAAAATTAGCGGGTAGATAGACTGAATAATTCCAAGGTTTTTTATCGGCTTCATTAACGTATAGTAGTTTTGAATCAACCGTACCATTAATCAATTCACCCGATGGAATTACTTCAATATATGAACTACCAACATTAGACTGAAGAACATTATCTTTAGAAGCACAAGCACCTGATAATAAAATTGATAAGATAAGAACAATTTGCTTTTGTTTAAACATTCAAATTCTCCATAGCTTCTTTTGAAAAAAATGATGAACTTAATAAAGATATACATAAGGCAAAATATGTAAAAAATAAAGTGTTGGCCAAGTAAAAATAAGATGAGTAAATGAATTATATCATTCACTTTTGATAATGAATTGTTCTCACTTTAATCTTTTAGCTCAAAAAAAGCAATTCAGTTGATGTATTTTATGTTTTTGATTTTGCCAATTATCAAATCTAGCAAAACTTAACTCTTGAAAAGAATCTACTGGCATGAAATTCAAATGACTCCATACACTAGTATGCAACTAAATTTGAATAGAACACACCAAAAAACAAATTTAAACAGTATTTAATTAGCGTAGTGTACCCTTGCTATTATTTTGTAAATCTTCTTTTGGCCCAAAAAACTCAAAGTGTATTTGGTTATTTGGAATACCCCAATCTAAAAGCCCCTTAAAGAGTGTTGACATAAAAGGCTTAGGTCCACAAAAATAATAATCTGCATCTTTTTCCGTAATAAGAGATTCAATTAATTGCATATTAATTTTTCCAATTGAACAACTTTGATTAGCATTGAAATCGTTAAGTTTTGGATTACTAAATCGATAGTGAACTCTAAGCTTAGAGTGAATTTTTGATAGTGCTTCTATTTTATGTTTAAAAGGTTGCACCACTTGATTTTTACACCCATATATTAAAATGATTTCACGCTCAGGCATATTGTCAGTAGCAAAGTTCAAAATACTCAAAATAGGGGTAATTCCAACGCCTGCAGCTAAGAGAACTAAAGATTTACCATTGTATTCATCAGTATTGAGAAAAAAATCACCACATGGGGGACCAATCTCAAGAATATCTTCAACATCAATTTTGTCATGCAATATATTGGAAACAATACCAGCTGGGATTTCTTGATTAAGAGCAACTTCACGCTTAATACTGATCCTGAAGTAATTCAATCCAGGCTTATCAGATAAGCTGTAATTGCGCATAGTTTTAAAACCATCTGGAGTTGGTACTCTTAGCGTAATATATTGACCAGGAAAATAATGAGGTAGGGCTTTTTTGTCCTCTGGTTGTAAATAAAATGAGGTAATTAGGCTACTTTCTTTTTCTTTTTTTATAACTTTAAAATTTCTGAATCCATGCCAACCTCCTGATTTATTGGCATTATTATTATAAATTTGGTTTTCTCGGTTAATTAAAAGTTCAGATAAAAAACAGTATGCTTCTCTCCAAGCATTAAATACCTCATCCGTTGCGTTATCACCCAAAACTTCTTTTATGGATGCAAGTAAATTTTCACCAACTATTGGATAGTGTTCTGGTTTTATCATTAAAGAAGCATGTTTATTTGCTATCAAGTCAATTGCGCTATGTAGCACATCTAAATTTTTAATATTTTCAGCATAAGCGGATATTGCATTCGCTAGTGCTCTTTGCTGTGTTCCAATAGCTTGATTTTTTACATTAAAAAACGCAGAAACATCTGGGTTAGACAAAAACATGCGTTTGTAAAAATGCCTAGTTAAGGTTTCACCATATTGTTGTAGAATAGGGGCTGTGGATTTGACCAGTTCAATGCTTTTTTGCGAAATCATGATTATCTCCCTTTAATATGCATTAAAAATACATATTAAAGGGTTCATTCTAAAACTGCAACAAATAATTAGGGATAAAGGACATAAAATGCAAATAACACGATTTACAGATTATGGGTTACGGACTTTGATGTATGTCGCTTCTTGCCCAGAAAATATAGCAAGTGTAAAAGAAATATCTGAATATTATGGCATTTCTCGTAATCATCTTGTAAAAGTAGTACATAAGTTATCGAAACTTGGTTTTTTAGAAACTATAAAAGGTAAAGGCGGTGGGATCAAAATTGCGGAAAAAACTGATTCGATACGCCTAGGAGATCTTATTAAATTATTAGAGCCTAATATGTATATTGCTGAATGTTTTAATGAAAATGATAATGGTTGTAAGATCACAAACTCTTGTAAGCTTAAACATTATTTTTTTGAAGCATCACAAAATTTTATCAATACACTTAATAAATACACATTAGCCGACACAATACATAATAAAGAATTAATTAAAGTTATTCCTGTCGAGGTATTCTCCTCTAAAGAGTAGGGAGGATAACCAGCTAGAGCTTAAATTGTTTATTGATTTGGATATTAAAAGTTACAGTGTAACTAAAAGGGTTCTGTTACGAAGGATTTAAATGATAACATCTATAGAGTTTGATTTTTTTTATAATGTGTGATTTTTTCCTATAGTGAAATGCATTCATGCGCTGCATAAACTAATCAACTGTTATGGCGAGAAAAAGAGATTTTCGTCGAATATCTCAAAGATGTTTTTCATCGACGATTAGAAAGCTACTATGCAAATTATTTCATATATTATTCAAGATATTTGCCACGATCTTTTTAATGTCAAGATTCCTTTAGTTTAAAGGTGCTCATCTATATCGTTTTATCAGCAAAGATTAAATTTGTAGTGATCATCTTTATGTGCCCTTAGTTTTTTAAGATTTAAAAATAGTTTATAAAACAATTATATGAGCTATTATATCCATTTAATGAATCTTAAAATAAATACCTCATTTAGCAATTTGCTTTCCATAAATTTAAATCATCGAATTATTAATTTCTTATTAGAGTTAAGCATAAAGAGATTACATATACATTTTTATTAAAAACTTGTTTATAAATCGAATCAGCTTTTTAAACTTAATTTAAAAGTAAAATTTAATAATAAAATATATATTTATGCTAGAATAAAATACAAATATGAATTAATAATTAAGCATATCTGGCAAGATAATGGAATAATTCTTGATAAGGCAATGCCATGGCAAAAAAAATCAACAAAAATAGCATAGATAAAGCAGATAAAGCAGATAAAGCAGATAAAGCAGAAAAAATTGAGGGAGTAGATAACATTAAAAATGCCGATTCTTCTCCTGAATGTGAAACTGATACTAAAGAAATAGACATAAATGATATAGTTTCTTTTTTTTGTCCCCCTATAAAGCAAAATATGCCTTTTTGTGAACAAATAGGCCATTCTTCTGAAAGAAAATTAACTATTATTGATATAGATTTTTTAGATAATAAGGCTTTTACTTTTGATAAATCCTCTCAAATGATCAAAGGAATGTGTTTAGAATCAGGAGAATTTACATTTACTTTGTCTTATAAATTAACAGATGAAGCTAACGACAATCATGTAATAAAAACTGGTCTTAAAACTCAATCGCCTAATCAAGTAAATGAGGAACAGTCCTTTTCTCCCACATATGAAAATTTAAATAAGAGATATTTATGGCAAAATCATTTAGGCGATCGATCAGTCAGTGAAAGTACAATAAAAAAAGAGGATAATCTTATTTTGATGTCTCTTTTAAAAATACAGGTTACTGCTGATAATAAATCTAACTGGCAATTTATTCCTAGTGCACCTGATGATATCTATTACAAATCCGATTTTGATATTAAATATTTTGAAAATCAGGAGAAGGATCCCAGATTTAAAAATGTCTTTGGAGCCCGCATGAGAGGCACATTAAATGCGCATTTAGGTAAATCAAGCCAAGATGACTTTTTTGTCAATCGCTTAAGTACTGGTTGGCAAATCCTTCTTATGGCAAATGGCGATATAAATAGTCAAGCGAGTCGAAAAGCTTCTAGTTTACTTTCTAGGAATGTAGGTTGTTTTTTATGTGATAGGCTTAATAGTAAAGTTTTAAATCAGTCAATTGAATCAACAACCAAGCTTTATATGAACAGAGTTCAACAAATAAATGAAAGTGAACTTAATAAATTCGCTTATTGGTCTTCAATTGAACTTCAAAAGTTGAATATTGAACCAACCGATTCAATCTTTCAAAAGGTTATTTTGGACTTTCAATTAATTCATGAGACAATGAGTGAACTTGTCAAGGATGCTTTAAATGTAGGTCTTGAATCATTAGAGGAATATGTAAATTCTGCAGAAGCAAAACTTAATGATATAAGCATTGATGATTTACGAAGCTCTTTAACGTTTATTCTATGTAAATATATTGATAATAAATGGTTTGTACTAAGCTATAGTCTTAAAGATGACCTCATCATATTGCTAAATCAAGCTAAAGCTAATATTTTAAGCAATAAATTTGATGAGGATATCACAATAGGTCAGTATCTTAGTCCAGCCTCATTAAATTTATCCATTGTAAATAGGCAAATGTCTTTCTTATTTACAGATGAAATAGAATTATTGCTGCTTTTGAATTTAGGGGCTCAAAAATATATATTTGAAGATCCTCCAAAGGAGGGTTCTTCAGCTATAAACCAAAGTGCAATAAGTGCTCTTAATAAACAAGTATTAGAAACCAAAGATAAGGAAATCAATGCAATCAAATATTTGAAAAAATGGTCGAAAGGCCATCATGAAGATAGGACACTTTTAGCGTTGTTTTAATTTTTTTCTAATACAAGGGTTATATGGAATCGTTTATTGATATTTTCACTCAGTACCGCACTGTGATTGTTTTTGTGTTTTTTTCTTGCTTTGCTTTATTTTTAGACATTTTTATGCATAAAGAAAGTAAAGTTATTACTCTTAAAAATGCTTCTTTATGGTCTGTATTCTGGATTTTTACTGCATTATTATTTGCTGTATATCTTTATTTTTTTGGTGGAACAGAGACGATCGCAGGCCCTCAAATGGCCAGTCTATTTATAACTGGTTATGCGCTAGAGAAGATCCTTTCCGTAGATAATTTATTTGTTATGATGGCTATTTTTGCTTGGTTTAATATTCCTGAACAATATAGGCATCGTATTTTATATTGGGGTATTATAGGTGCCATCGTTTTTAGAGGGATTTTTGTTCTAATTGGTACAAGTCTTTTTGCTCTTGGGCCTTATGTAGAACTCGTATTTGCTTTAATCGTAGGTTGGACAGCCGTGATGATGCTTAAAAAGAGTGCTAAGACAGAAGAGGTCGAGGATTATTCTTCACATTTTGCCTTTAAATTGGTAAAAAAATGGTTCCCACTTTGGCCCAAAATTCATGGTAATCAATTTTTTATTTCAAGAAATGTGGTGGAAGAAGAATTATTAAAACCTGAAAATAAAGAGATAAAAATTGATACTAACAAAGGAAAAAAAGGTAAATACTTTGCTACGCCTCTTTTTGTATGTTTAGCGATAATTGAATTATCTGATGTGATGTTTGCTTTTGATTCAGTCCCAGCCATTATAGCAGTAAGTAAAGAGCCAATTATTGTTTATAGTGCTATGATGTTTGCAATTTTAGGCTTAAGAACTATGTACTTTGTTCTTGAAGCTCTCAAAGACCAACTTCATTATCTGGAAAAAGCAGTAGTGATCTTATTATTCTTTGTTGCATTTAAAATTGGTTTAAACTCGACTAATCATCTTTTCCATCATGGCTACTCTATAGAAGCGTCTCATAGTTTAATCATTGTGATGTCGGTATTATTCATCAGTATTGTTCTAAGTCTCCTCAAGAAGAAAGCATGATGTAGTTAACGCTTAAGGGCGTAATTAAGTTTAACAAATTAAGCCCTTAAGTAATAAATTTAGATTTAATAATTATAATTAAAAGGCGAATTAAAGTGATGGCACTTCAAAATTCATTAGTTTTTGAGTAATTGGATGCTGTGGTTTATGTACAATTTCGTCAAGTGTTCCTAGCTCGATTACCTCACCTTCATGCATTACAACAACATAATCGCTGATGTGCTTCATTATTTCTATGTCTTGAGTCACATAAATAAATGTGATGTCCTCTTTTTCTTGTAGCTCTAACATCAAATTAATTATTTGTGCCCTAATCGGCATATCTAAGGAAGCTAAAGGTTCATCGGCTATAATAACCATCGGCTGTAAAATAATGGCTCTCGCCATCGCTACACGTTGCTTTTGACCTGCAGCAAGCATTGATGGGTAATATTGTGCATGTTCTGCAAGTAAGCCTACTTGCTTTAGGGTTTTTTGTATTAAAAATAGCCGTTCTTTTTTTTCAAAATTAGTGTTAAGCTCCAAAGTCATATCTAAAATTTCACCAACGCGTTGCTGGGGATTAAGTGATGCGGCAGGATCTTGATAAATCATTCTAATTAATTGTGAACGAACACTATAATCCCCAAATTCTAATACTTTATCTCCAATTGATATCTCACCTGCTGTAGGTTCAACCATACCGACAATCATTTTTGCAAGCGTTGATTTGCCTGAACCATTTTCACCAATGATAGCCAGCGTTTGTTTAGCCTTTACTTCAAAGCTACATGGTTTTACTGCATGTAAAATTTCGTTAAGACCTAAGCGTGTTTTATAAGTAAACTGTTTTTCAAGGTTTTTTATGATTAATAATGATTCGGAACTTTTCATTGCATCCTCAGTTAAATTAATGCTCATTTAGGGGAAAATGGCAAGCAACAGCATGTGTACGTTCTTTAATAAGTAGGGGTTTTTCTATGCATTCTTTTTGAGCGTACATGCATCTTGGTCCTAATCGACAACCGACTGGTAAATGTTCCAATGCGGGAATAGCACCAGGTAATGTATCTAATTTACTTTTATGTGCGATTTTACGGCTAAAGTCAGGGATAGAGTGAATTAATGCTTCTGTATAAGGATGGCGAGGAGAATTTAGTAAATCCTCAGTTTCAGCACTTTCTACAGTTTGACCACAATAAAGCACGTTAATTCTATCTGCCCATTTGCTCAGAATCCGTAAATCGTGGCTAATTAATAAAATCGACATATTATGATTTTGATTTAAGCTAGAGAGTAGTCTAAATATTTTAGCTTCAGTTGAACTGTCCATGATACTTGTCGGTTCATCTGCAATTAATAATTTTGGACTATTAGCTATTGCCATAGCTATCATCACTTTTTGACACTCACCATCAGTGAGTTCGTATGGATAAGAATGCATAATATCTTGGTGATCTTTAATACCTACTCGATGGAGTAATTGTATAGCGCGCTCTTTACGCCAATTAAATCTTTGCCACCATTTACCTTTAAAACTACTACTATGTAATGACAGTTCAAGTTGTTTACCAATCCGCATAGAGGGATCGAGCGCAGCTTGAGGCTCTTGCATTATAAATCCAACATTTTCTGAAATTAATTTTTGTCTTGCTTTATTTGTTAGCTTAGATAATTCAATGTCCTCAAAACGAAAACGTTCCGCCTCAATACACCAATCATTTCTCTTCATACCACTGATAATTTTTGCGATAATACTCTTCCCAGAACCTGATTCACCTACTAAGCCTAAAATTTCCCCAGGATTTATAGAGAGACTAACGTTATCAAGTGCTTTCACAGGCAGACCAGTATTTGATTCGGTATCCTCAAAATGAATAGATAAATTTTTGATATCTAGAAGTGGCATTAGCTAACCCCTTTAGTAATTGCACGGCTAACACCAAAACCCAGCAAGTTAATAGCTAATACAGTAATAAATATGCAAAAGCCTGGCAACATCACAGTCCATGGCGCTAAGAAGATGGATTCTAATGAGTGACCTATCATGGTCCCCCATTCAGAAGAGGGCAGTTGAGCTCCTAACCCAAGGAAACCTAGTGCAGAAATATCTAAAATGGCCAGTGATAAAGTTCTTGTAAATTCACTGACTAAAATTGGACTGATGTTAGGAAGGATAATGCGCTTAACAATAAATGATAAACTAGCACCATCCAGTTTTAAAACACATACATAAGCTTTTTCTAGCTCATTACTGATAGCACTGTACAAAGTTACTGTTAAACGAGGTAAAAGTGCCAATGATACAGCGATACAAGCATTAAAGAGTGATGCTTCCATAAATGCGATAAAGATAATAGCCAGTAACAGCGACGGTATAGATAGGAGCATATCAAGTATATGATTGATAATTAACGCTCTAACATGATGACCAAGAGCGATAAATAAACTCAATGATATCCCTACTGTAAAAACAAATAATGCCACTAAGAGTCCTGCTCCAAAAGTAGAAGATACCCCTGCAATTAAACGACTTAGAATATCACGACCCAGATCATCAGTACCAAATACAAAAGCCAAATCAGAATTTTTATCCCATATTGGGGGCATCAGCGTATTATCTAAAAATTGCTTATCAATTGGATAAGGTTGAATCCACTGACCTAATACAGATAGGATAAGCAGGACAAAAAAAAGTATAGCGCCAGATTTTGCCAACCAATCAGCCTGAAGTGCATACCAGGTCGTTCTCCACCTTGAATAGGTGATTTGTTCTTGATAAATACTATCCAAGGGTAAGCCACTCCTTTTTATCTTGAGGTGAAAGTAAAATAGCCAATATGTTCGTTATCGTATTGATTAGTATGACCAATAACCCTATAGCTAAAACGCCCGCAGAAATAGAAGCATAGTCATCTTGCCTTATCGCGTTTATCAACCAACGCCCCATGCCTGGCCATGTAAATACATATTCTGTAATAATTGCCATAGTTAACATGCTTGAAAAGAGAGAGCCAAATCTTGGGATCAATTCAGGCAAAGCGTTGGGGAGAATATGACGTCTAACTATAGTAAATGAATTTATTCTTCGCGTTCGTGCCGCTTTTACATACAAAGAATTATTCACTTCAATGCAATTTGTTCTTACAAGATAAGTTATTTCAGCTAATGGAGCTATCGTTAAAGTTAGTACAGGAAGAAGCAGGTGTCTTAGCATATCATTAATAATATAGCCTCTTATTTGTTCAGGCATATACCATACATCAATAAACAAAAATCCGGTGACAAAATCAACTTCATATCGCCAATCTAGTCTGCCTGAAAGTGGCAATGTATCATATTTTAAGGAAAAATAGAGAATGAATATCAATCCTACCCAGAAGACAGGCATAGAGAAACCCATGAGAGAGAAAATACGTAATATTTTATCAACTAACTTATCTTCATAAAGAGCTGAAATAACCCCTAACGGAATACCTAGCATGACTGCCACTAAAAAGGAGAGAAACGCCAGCTCAAGTGTTGCAGGAAATACAACAATTAATTGTTCTAATATAGATTGTTGGCTCACAGAAGATATACCCAAATCAAAATCAATTAGGAGTCCAAGGTAAGCATTAAAAGCTTGTACTATTGGTTTTCCATCAAGTGGTGCGTCAATTGGCAGCCAGCTGATACTAAAGCTAATAATAATTAATAATAGTAGGGTTACACATAAAAGTAACAGCCTTTGAAATAAGAAATGCAGCATAATTTAAATATATTTATCCGTTTATTAGAATTAAGTGTTGGAATGATTATTCATCTAAATACACTATTCTGAGTCATCCTCAGAAATACGCTCCAACCTATAAAAACTGAAGTTTCCATGAGTTAATGACTGAGAATTTTTAATATTTGTATCATAAATAACCATATTTTTGGAATAAGCAATCGGTAATATAGGTAATTTTTCAAACAGAATTTTTTGTGCTTTTTGATAAAGTAATTTGCGAGCCATTTTATCATCTACAAGTAACGCTTTATCAAGCAGGGAGTCGAATTCTTCATTACACCAAAAAGAGTTATTAGTCCTTGCAGATATAGCAGCACAGCTTAACACTGGTCTTAAGTAACTATCAGGTTCTGCATTAGGTGCACTCCATCCTGTCAATTCTAAATCCACCTTATGTGAATCATAATAAGAAGCCGTGGTGAGTCCATCATGTACAATAATCTTAAGTGAAATGCCAATTTGAGCTAAATCTGCTTGAATTAATTCAGCCATTTTTATTGGGCTTGGGTTGTAAGGCTGAGGATTCGATGAGACTCTTAAAGTTAACGTTAAATCCTCAATACCCAGGCTTTTTAAGATTTGTTTACTTGCTTTAGGTGAATAATGAGTAATTTGAACTTGTGGGTCAAAGGCCCAGTGGTATGAGGGCAAAAATGCACTGGCTGTTTCAGCTGAATCTCTATAAATCGATCGCATTAATCTAGGATTATTTATAGCGAAAGCGATTGCTGAACGAACTTTAGGATTATCTAAAGGGGGTTGTTGTGTATTAAATGCTAAAAAAGCAGTACCAAAAGTTGAACGTTCTAAATGATTCAATCGAGTTTCATCATCCACTTTTGATAGTTGTGCCGCAGCTGGATAAGCCAATAAGTCGCACTCATCAGATAATAATTTTGCCAATCTGCCTACACCACTAGAGGATAGTTCGAAAATGACTTGCTCAAATGTATGCTCAGATTCATCTTTTCTCTGCCAAGAATTATCAAATTTTTTTAATCTTACCTGTTCATCAACTAAGTAACCTACTAATTGAAAAGCGCCTGTACCAATTGGATCTTTATCTAACAATTCAGGTTTTCCTAATTTCAATAACGTTTCAGCGTATTCTTTCGAAAGAACTGGGGCGAAATAACTGGCTAAATGAGATAAAAAAGTGACATCAGGATGATGAAGAGTAAATTCAATCCTGTGTTCATCGAGCACATCAATAGATTTTATTCTTGATTTTAATCCTATGGCTTCAAAATAGGGGAAATAATCAACATGATAAAATGGATTTTTCTGATTGATTAATCTATCAAAACTAAATTTTACATCTTGAGCAGTTAGATTTCTGGTGGGAGTAAAGAGTTTGGATGAATGAAAGGGAATTCCTTTTTTTAACGTAAAAATAAAACGTGTATAGTCCTCATTGACTTCCCATGTATCAGCCAATTCTGGAACCAAAGTCAACGCATCATCGTCAGTACGTAATAAACGGTTATATATTTGTGGTCCAATAATATCTACAGTTATTCCTCTAGCTGCGCGTTGTGGATTAAAGGTGTGGATAACGTCGTTAGCACAGTAAACCATGCGTTGATTAAAAAAAGGATTGTCTACATGTCTTTTAAATTCATTACCTTGAGCACAGAATGTCAAAGCAGAGGTTACCAACAAAATAGAACATCCAATCAGTCGTTTTTTATGATGTAACAGTTTAAGCAAAGACATATTTACATTCCAAGAAATTATTAATAGCGCTGGCAAGAAAAATAGCAAAATAAAACCAAGATTATACTCTTAACAGAAAAATAATGAACCCACCTAAAACAAAAGTGACGATGAATTTGTATATTAAACACTCAAGTCACTCTTTAGTAAGGCCACTAAATATAATATGATCCTTTTTATTCTTATCGTTACATAAGTAACTGACTTTTATTACTTTTCTGTGAGGTTATGCACTTGTTTCTTAAAGAGATAATGCATGGATAATAGAACATTAAGTGGTTATAAAAATAATTAAATTGGCTAAACTGAATATATTTTTCTAAGATAAACAATGTGTTTAATGGTTAAAGCGCGCAATACATGATGCTAAATCAAAACAAAATTATATAGGTAATTTAAAAGGACCGCATATATTTTACATTACTATTAATTCTTTAATTACGATCAAACAACTATTACACCTGTATTTCTATATTTTAATTAAATAACAGGCTCTGTTAATTACTATGATTTTTTGATATATTATAAAGATCATACGTTCATTTTAAATCACTTAAAACAAGTCTTAACAGAGGTATTTCATGCGTACTCACTATTGCGGTCAAGTAAATCAATCCCACGTGAATCAAACCATATCGTTAGCAGGTTGGGTTCATAGACGTAAAGATCTTGGTGGACTGATATTTATATATTTACGAGATAGAGAAGGGTTAGTTCAAGTTTTTTTCGATCCTAAAAATCAAGCATCTTTTGAAATTGCCCAGCAACTAAGGAATGAATTTTGTATTTCAATTGAGGGTATCGTGAGAGCTCGCCCAGAAAATCAAGTGAATCATGACGTAAAAACAGGTTCAATTGAAATTGAAGCAACTCAATTGACTATTATAAATCGTTCTGAACCTCTGCCATTAGACAGTAATCAAGTGAATACCGAAGAGCAAAGATTAAAATATCGTTATATCGATTTAAGACGTCCAGAAATGACTGAAAGACTAATGAAAAGAAGCCTTATCACCCGATTCGTTCGCCGCTATTTAGATGATAACGGGTTTTTAGATATTGAAACACCAATGTTAACTAAAGCGACCCCTGAAGGCGCTCGTGACTATCTGGTACCGAGTCGCGTGAATAAAGGTAAATTTTATGCTTTGCCTCAATCGCCTCAATTGTTCAAACAGTTGTTGATGATGTCAGGGTACGATAAATACTACCAAATTGTAAAATGCTTTAGAGATGAAGATTTAAGAGCTGATAGACAACCAGAATTTACGCAAATAGATATTGAAACCTCTTTCTTAAGTGCAGATAGTGTTCGTGCCATGATGGAAAAAATGATTCGTGGACTCTTCAATGAAATCATTTCTGTTGAACTAGGTGATTTTCCAGTGATGACTTTCAGTGAAGCCATGAGTCGCTATGGTTCTGATAAGCCCGATTTAAGAAATCCTTTAGAACTTGTTGATATTGCTGATATAGTTAAAAGTGTAGAGTTTAAGGTATTTAATGAACCTGCAAATGATGTAAATGGTCGCGTTATTGCGTTAAAAGTACCTCAAGGGGCAGTGTTTACTCGCAAGCAAATTGATGAATATGGCGCCTTTGTGAATATTTATGGTGCTAAAGGACTTGCTTGGATGAAAATTAATGAGGTTGCTAAAGGGATTGAAGGAATTCAAAGCCCAGTGAGTAAATTTTTAACTGAAGAGATTATTCAAGAAATTATCCAAAGAACAGCAGCAACCGATGGTGATTTAATTTTCTTCGGTGCAGATAAAAAATCAATTGCAACAGATGCAATGGGTGCTTTAAGATTAAAAGTAGGTAATGACATCGAAGCAACAACTCCTGGATTCTTCACTAAAACATGGGCACCACTATGGGTTATTGATTTCCCAATGTTTGAAGAAAACAGCGATGGCAGTTTAAGTGCTATGCATCATCCTTTTACCTCCCCTAAAGAGATGACGCCTGAAGAATTAGTAAAAGCACCACTCACTGCAGTGGCTAATGCATATGATATGGTTATTAATGGATATGAAGTGGGTGGCGGCTCAGTACGTATCTATAAATCGGATATGCAACAAACAGTATTCTCAATTTTGGGCATTAACGAAAGTGAACAAAAAGAAAAATTTGGTTTCTTACTTGATGCATTAAAATATGGCACTCCACCACATGCCGGCCTTGCATTTGGTCTTGATAGATTGACCATGCTTTTGACTTTTACAGATAATATTCGTGATGTTATCGCATTTCCAAAGACTACAACAGCATCATGTTTAATGACGGATGCCCCAAGTTTTGCTAATGCGCAAGCATTAGATGAACTTGCTATTGCTGTGAAAGCGATAAAATCTGAATAAGGCAAATTAAGCATGTTGGCTTTTCAATACTTTTATTTAGTAATTACATCATGGTAAGTGTAGCACCACAGTATAAAAAACCTGAATCTGTCTTAGTGGTTATTTTTAGCCGTTTTGATAAAAAGGTACTTATGCTGCAAAGGAAAGATGACTCCACCTTTTGGCAATCTGTTACAGGTAGCTTAGAAGAGGGGGAGTTACCTTTAGAAACTGCAATAAGGGAAGTTTATGAAGAGACTGGCATTCTCATTGATGGTCAAAAAATATCATTAATTGATTGTAAACATTCAGTTGTTTTTGAACTGTTTGAAAACATGAAAAAACGTTATGCGCCAGGAGTGACACACAATTTAGAGCATTGGTTTTTATTACCTTTAGACAAAGTACCAGAGATAAAAATATCTGAGCACCTCGCTTTTTGTTGGTTAGATCTTGAAGAAGCAATTTTAAAAACCAAATCACCAAATAATGCTGAAGCAATAAATATATTCGTTCGCAACTTTTGATTTTTTAACTAGATTAGAAATTTTTTAAGTCTTAGCAAATTAATCGTGGTTTGATGCTAAGTTTATTTAGTTAAATCTGCTTAAACTGATATCAAGTCAAGTCAAGTCAAGTTAATTATTACTCTTAAGTGCTATATACTTTGTTAGCATTAGAAAGAGACTTAGCAGACTTAGTCAACTTGAATATATAAATTAAAACCTATAAATTACCAATGTAATTTTTTCTTTGTTTACAAATATAATATCTGCATGTTTTAAAGGAGATTTAATATGGCAGGACATAGTAAATGGGCAAATACTAAACATCGCAAAGCGGCCCAAGACGCAAAGCGTGGAAAAATTTTCACTAAAATCATTAGAGAATTAGTCACAGCTGCCAAATTAGGTGGGGGTGATCCAGGCTCAAATCCAAGACTAAGAGCTGCTATAGATAAAGCATTGTCAAATAATATGACAAGAGATACCCTAAATAGAGCTATTGCCAGAGGCGTCGGTGGTGATGATGATGCGGATATGGAGTCTATTGTCTATGAAGGTTATGGCCCTGGTGGTACCGCTGTAATGGTTGAGTGCTTGAGTGATAATAGAAAAAGAACAGTATCAGAAGTTAGACATGCATTTACTAAAACTGGTGGTAATTTAGGTACTGATGGTTCAGTTAGCTATTTGTTTACTAAGCGTGGTGTCATTTCTTATGCTCCTGGGATCAGTGAAGATGACATAATGGAAGTGGCTATTGAAGCTGGTGCAGATGATGTTGAAGTATTCGATGATGGTGCTATTGATGTGTACACAACACCGGAGAGTTTTGGTGCAGTCAAGGATGCTTTGGATGCAAGAGGCTTTCAAGCCGATAATGCTGAAGTTGCACTGATCCCATCGACTAAAGCCGAATTAGATGCAGAAACAGCGCCTAAACTACTCAAACTTATTGATATGCTTGAAGATTGTGATGACGTCCAGGAAGTCTATCACAACGGCGACATCTCGGATGAAATAGCTGCGTTGTTATAATTATACTCAGCTATTGCCTTCAAAGAAAAAGCCAGCGACAGCTGGCTTTTTTATCCCTAAACACCAATGTGTAAGTTATTATTCAATAAGTGATAAATTTAGTAAAGTTCACCGTATTTAATTGTTATGGATAATATATTAAGTAATATAGGAAAAGGGCAGGCGGGTGAATTTTTATACCCTATTGAATTAATGCTTAAATGGGTTTTTATTGATTAAGTAATTCATCATAAATGAATCACAAACCCAATATATAACATCTTTATCTTGGTATTTAATCTCCTACATTGCAAGCCATCAACAACAATGAATAATAAGGTGGTAAATGGATAGCGAGCACTACTAGAAATCACAGGAATGTAGAATCAATTTTCATTGTCAATTAGGTGAGAAATGAGATCTGCTTACGAAGGGATAATGCAGCAGAAACATCTTTTATAAACAAACTCACTGTAAGCTTATTGAAAAATGGAAAACTGAAAAACTGAAAAACTTAAAAGCTGTTAAAGCAAGTATGGACAACAAAAAAGTATCCACTTATGCTTAATGAATAATTATTAAAACTTTTAAATCCAAGCAATTTTACTGATTAAAACTCACCCGTTTGTCCTTCATGGGTAGCGTAAAAGCTTGTTTTCTTAATTTACTTGATGATACGATGCACTTGCTTTTACCATAAGAGTAGTTATTAGCAAGAATAAGAATTATAATTTTACAGTTCTGCCTTCTTTTTGATACTTCTTCCTTTAACAAAAGAAATTTAATTCAAATGACGGTGATATATATTGTATATTTCTGCATTCCTCAGTATACAAAAAATGCTTTGCGACTAGGAACGACTTTTAAAAGGTAATTATTTTTTCTATGGCGATTATATTAGGTATCGATCCTGGTTCAAGAATAACTGGGTATGGTGTTCTTTTACACAAGGGTAATGCATTTAGTTATCTTGGAAGCGGTTGTATAAAGACAGATGTAGATGATATGCCCTCAAGATTAAAAATAATATTTGCTGGGGTAACACAAATCATAGAACAGTTTTCTCCTGATTGTATGGCGATTGAAAAAATTTTCATGGCTAAAAATCCTGATTCTGCGTTTAAACTAGGTCAAGCTAGGGGCGTAGCTATGGTAGCAGGGGTAAACAAGGAATTACCAATTTATGAATATGCTGCAAGACAAGTAAAACAAACCGTTGTTGGCACAGGTGCAGCCGATAAACAGCAAATTCAAATGATGGTAAAATACCTATTAAAATTAGAAAAAAGCCCTCAAGCTGATGCAGCAGATGCCTTAGCTATTGCAATTACCCATTGTCATCTAGGTGTTAATATGCTGAGAGTAAAGCAGGGGGCTTTGAGTATGAAAAAAGGAAGACTAAGGTAGAAGTTATCGACTACCCAATGCCGTATTTCTTAAAAGCATTGGATAGGTGTAAAAAAAGTTTAAAAAAGCAGTCTAGTACTCAAACATGGCAGAAATAGACTCTTCGTTGCTGATACGACGAATCGCTTCAGCGAGCATCGCTGAAATGCTCAGAGTTCTCACTTTACCTAAAGACTTGATATTCTCAGATAGAGGAATAGTATCACAAACAATCACTTCATCAATGACTGAATTTTTAATGTTATTGTAGGCATTACCAGAAAAAACAGGGTGAGTTGCATATGCAAATACACGCTTAGCTCCGCGACCTTTAAGTGCTTCAGCCGCTTTACATAAAGTACCTGCTGTATCAATCATGTCATCGACTAAAATACAATCCCTATCCTTTACGTCACCAATTAAGTTCATTACTTCAGAAACATTCGCTTGAGGGCGACGCTTATCAATAATAGCCATGTCGGTATCATTAAGTAGTTTAGCGATTGCTCGAGCTCTTACTACACCACCTATATCAGGAGAAACAACAACTGGATTATCTAGTGTTTGCTTCTTCATATCTTCTAATATGATTGGGCTGCCGAACACATTATCTACAGGGACATCAAAAAAACCTTGAATTTGCTCAGCGTGTAAATCCATAGTTAGGATTCTATCTACACCAACACTCGATAAAAAATCAGCTACTACTTTAGCTGTAATAGGTACACGAGCTGAGCGCACGCGTCTATCTTGTCTTGCATAGCCAAAATAAGGAATAACAGCAGTGATGCGTCCAGCAGAAGCACGACGTAGAGCATCAATCATAACCACTAATTCCATTAAATTGTCATTAGTAGGAGCACACGTTGATTGAATAATAAAAATATCTCCACCGCGAACATTTTCATTAATTTGGACGCTGACTTCACCATCACTAAAGCGACCTACAGAGGCATCACCAAGACTTGAATATAAACGTTTAGCTACACGTTGGGCAAGATCGGGAACTGCATTACCGGCAAAAATCTTCATATCAGACACATAAACCTCAGGCTTGTTAAGGGATTGTGTTTAATTAATAAAATTAAACGTTAAAAAAATACTTTTGCTTAAAATTAAGTGAATAGTTTAACTGTTTACGTCAATCAAATACAGCACAAATTAATACATTCATAGAAAATTGGTAAAATTGCTTAATTACTGAAATTCATAACTACTTTTAATGAGATTTTTCCTCACATTCGCACCAGTTTTTGAGTTTAGTTGTTTTTCCTATACCTGGATTAAAACAGTTGGTAGGATCACTTGTTTTATAAAAATTAACCAAATCCTCATTTGCATTATAGATATGCCCCACATTATGTTCAGCCGGATATTGTGCTTCTCTTGCATCGAGTAGTTTTAGCATCTCATTTTTTATTGTTTCTATATTTTCACCTTTTTTTACAATATAATCTTGATGGAAGACATAGCATAAAAAGTGCCCGTAATAGAGTTTATTTATCAGTTTTTTCTCAATAGAAGAAGGTAATTTCTCAAGCCACTCACTTTCATTGCGTCTAAGAGCAATATCTAAGGCCAAAACACCTTCTGATTTATCGTCATGAACAGCATGGTATCTTATAGCAGCACCTGCTGCCGCGAAACGGTGTAAAAAGGCTTTTTTAGCTTCATCATCATTGCATTCAAAGAAAGCACCTTGTGAACCTGCTTGATTAAAAAATTCATCTAAAAGGGATTGAACTTCTTTAATCGTTTCTCCTGCCACTTTAAGCATTAAGTGATGTTCGTACCTATCACGAAATTCGTTCATTCGAGAAGGAAGTTGATTTTTAAAAAAACGGCTAGCAAATTGAATCAATTTGTCACTGAGGTTATTAGGCAAAATATTTTTTATAATAGGCATGCCAAGCCATGTATCGATTTGTCCCTTAATAGCAAAAAATCTTGGCATTTTATCAGTGCCAAATTTATTGATCATCATAAAAGTGTCTTTGCCATATTTTTCTGAAATATCATACATATCTCTATGCATATATTCACCAGCAATAGGCAATTGCTTTGTTTTAGTAAGCAAGTCCCTGCGTAATTGTGTTAGTACTTGCTCATCATTTGTTCCAATGTAAAAAACTTTTTGTTCGGGTTCTTGTTCAAAGGTGTCCAAGCGAACAGCAAAAACTGCTATTTTACCTGCAGAACCTGACGCCTCATAAAGTCTGCGTTTGTCTGCATTGTATCGTGAAGGTGTATTTGCATCTACATCTCTGATTCGCTCTATATATTCATTATCAGATGCAATTTTTTCTGTAGCAGGCAGATTATCTTTTAAAAAATTTCCTGCTTGGAGATTGGTTAAAATTTCTTCAGGAGTTTCACCTAAATCAATCCCTAAATGATTAACTAATTCTAATTTACCGTCGGTATTTACTTTTGCAAATAAGGAGAGTTCTGTATAAGCAGGGCCTCTTTGAACAAGCGCACCTCCTGAGTTATTACAGATTCCACCAATGACTGAAGCACCGATACATGAAGAACCTATTACTGAATGAGGTTCTCTTCTCAAGGGCTTTAAGGCTTTTTCGAGTTGATATAGCGTAGTACCAGGAAGACTTACTATTTGTTCTCCTTTGTTTAACAAAAAGAGATCATCAATTTTTAATGTACTTATGATCACAACGTCCCTGTCATAGTCGTCACCGCTCGGTGTAGAGCCTTCGGTAAGCCCTGTTTTGGCTGCTTGCATAATGACTATTTTATCGTGTTTCACACATATTTTGAGCATATTCCAAAGTTCAAGAAGATCAGTTGGGATCAAAACGGCTATAGCTTTACCACCGCCAGAACGAAAACCTTTTGAATAACGGTCTATTTTGGCAGGTTTTGTTAGTATTTTTGAAGCCCCTATATTTTCTCTTATTTCATTAATAAATTGTTCAGTTGTCAAAGAATGTTTTGTATCCATACGTCCTCTCATTGTTAGTTTCAAAGATGAATAAATTCCTAATTTTACCCTCATTAATAACAGCCTAACCTATATCAGTTTAAGTATGAAATTTTTTGCTCAATTGTATTTAGAAAATAAAATAAATCATAAGAACTAGTAAAATATCATACCAACTTGTACTGTCCAATTGGCAGGTCGTCAATTGTATAGCAACCAACTTGATATCGAATAAGACGTAAGGTTGGAAAACCTATATGTGCAGTCATGCGTCTTACTTGTCTATTACGTCCCTCATATAAAGAAATTTTAAGCCAGCACGTGGGTATAAGTTTCCTTTCTCTAATAGGTGGTACTCTTTGCCATAACCAGCTAGGGGCTTGTACTTGCTCAATTTTTGCAGGTAAAGTGATCCCATCTTTTAGCATCAGACCTTGTTCAAATTGATTTAATGCGGCTTTATCAGGTATTCCCTCGACTTGAGCGTAATAGATTTTATGCGTTTTATTTTTGGGGTTACTCAGTTTGGCTTGTAATTGTCCGTTATTAGTTAATACAAGTAAACCTTCACTATCACGGTCTAACCTACCACAGGGATAGACGTGTGGGACAGAAATGAAGTGGCTTAAGTTAGAGCGGCCTAATTCGTCGGTAAATTGGGTTAAAACATCATAAGGCTTATTAAACAAGAGAATTTTAGATTCACGCTCTTTGACTTCATGCGGAATTTTCTTCTTAACATGTGATTTTAGTATGTATTTATGGCGCGAATGATTATTAGCTAAATTCATAAACTATAAATTCTTAGATAATGTTTTACGATGTGTGTGTACTGACATGATGATACCAAATCCTGCCATTAAAACAACCAAGGAAGATCCTCCGTAACTAATTAAGGGGAGGGGAACTCCTACAACAGGTAAAATACCACTTACCATGCCTATATTAACGAAGATATAAATAAAGAAAATTAAGGTCAAACCACCAGCTAAAACACGGGCAAACATTGTCTGTGCTTTTGCAGCAATAATAAAACCTCTAAGGAGCAAAAGAAAATAAATAAATAGTAAAATACAGACACCAATTAAACCAAATTCTTCAGCAAGAACTGAAAAAATAAAATCAGTATGTCTTTCTGGTAAAAATTCAAGCTGTGATTGTGTGCCTAAGCCCAGGCCTTTTCCAGACAAACCGCCTGAACCGATCGCGGCTTTTGATTGAATAATATGATAACCTGCGCCTTGAGGATCTGTTTCTGGATGAATAAAAGTTAAAACACGTTGTTTTTGATAATCTAAAAGGAAAAACTCCCAAAGTAAAGGAATTGAAATTGCTACGATGATAATCGCTGAAATAATTAAAATCCAGCTTAACCCTCCAAGAAAAAGAACAAAAAAACCGGATAAGGCAACTAAAATTGAGGTACCTAAATCAGGTTCAATTGCGATTAAAATCGTTGGGATCATGATGATTATTATTGTAAAAAAAGTTTCTTTGTAGGTCGGAGGGGTAGAACCTCTATTTATGAAACGAGCAACCATAAGAGGTACAGTGATTTTGGCTATTTCTGAGGGTTGAAATCGTACAAAACCTAAATCTAACCATCGTTGTGCACCTTTACTTGTATCCCCAAAAAGATCTACAAGCAACAGTAAAAATACAGTGACACAATATAGAAAAACAGCACTTTTTTCATATAAGCGAGGGGGAACTTGTGCAAAGCAAAAAAGGACAATCAACGCGACAAGCATTTGAATCAATCGCTTATTGATCATAGCGATATCTTGTCCACTCGCACTCCAAAGAATAATCAGACCGTAACTTAAAAGCATGAAAATGATAAGTAGAAATACCAAATCTATGTGCAGTTTCGTTAAAAATGAAGCATTGCTTTTTGAATGGGTCATAGTCGTTACTTTTACTTAGAGGTTAACAGTTAAATAGATTATGAAATTCATAACCTATGAGTTCAACTTTATGATGCTATTTTTTATTAATATATATTAATTAAATAAAATGATTGCTTTATTGTTAGAATTCTCATGAGCAGGACATTTGTGCTATCAGTATTTAATTTACTTGAGATTCTATTTCTTTAAGGCGTTGTTCTTCTGCTGCTTTTTCTTTTTCAATACGCAATTTTTCTTCTAAAACCCTTAATTTTTCCGCTTCTCTAATGGCTTCTTTTCTGTACTCAATCAAAGATTCGGGGATATATTTTTCCCCTAAAAGATGATAGTCCATGATACTTCGCATCATTTCACCATTTAATGACCCTTTACCTGCATTTTCAAGAACAATAACGACTGATATTTTAGGATCATCATAGGGGCCAAAGCCTATCATCATGCGATGATCTCTTAATCTTTTCGCTTTATCTTTATTTAAATCCACTTCATACGAATGCACCTGCGCAGTCCCAGTTTTTAAAGCGACTTGATATTGGGCGTCTGAAAAATAATTTTTTGCGGTACCATTACTTGCATGAGCCACGCCATACATTGATTTTTTAATTAACTCCCAATAGCTTTTATCAATATTTTCTAGTTCAGATTTTTCAACCTGCAGATAATTATGTTTCTCATTATGTTGTTGACTACGCAGAAAAAGGTGTGGAGTTTTAACGGCACCTTCGTTAATTAATGTGTTCAAAACTTTAGCCATTTGTATAGGCGTAGCACTCCAATAGCCCTGGCCTATACCCACAGGTATTGTATCACCGGTTAGCCACTTAGCGCCTCTATTATTTTCTTTCCATTCACGGCTTGGCATAACCGTAGCTGTGGTTTCGTCTATATCAATACCTGTAGGGCGTCCATATCCAAATTTAACCATCCAGTCATGCATCTTATCGATTCCCATATCATAACTGAGCTGATAGAAAAATGTATCCGCGGACTCTATAATTGATTTTTCAATGTTCAACTGACCATGTCCCCACCGCTTCCAATCTCTATATTTTTTTTCAGAATTCGGTAACTGCCACCAACCCGGATCGTAAATACTGGTTGTGGGTGATATAGTACCTTCTGCTAAAGCGGCAAGACCAATAAATGGCTTCACTGTAGAAGCTGGTGGGTACAATCCTTTTGTTGCCCTGTTAAATAAGGGTCTATTAGGATTGTCGTTTAAGTTTTTATAGTTGGTAACAGAGATACCATCCACAAAAAGGTTAGGATCATAAGATGGACTTGAAAATAATGCTAAAATTTCTCCTGATTTAGGATCACTGACAATGATAGCCCCATTGATATGAGAGAGTAACTCTTGTATGTGCAGTTGTAGTTTTAAATCAATCGTTAAATAAATATCTTGACCAGCTTTAGGGGGTGTTTTACTTAATTGACGAATAACTTTGCCACGATTGTTGACTTCAACTTCCTCTGTTCCTGTAGTGCCATGAAGAATATCTTCGTAGATATTTTCAATGCCGGCACGCCCAATTTGTGATGAGCCTTTATAATTATTAAATTTGTCTTCAGCTTTTAGTCGTTCAACATCTTTTGCTGAAATTTTTGCTACATACCCTAGAATATGCGCAAGAGATTCACCATAGGGGTAGTAACGTCTCTGGTAGTTTTTTATTATGACGGTAGGTTGACTGTAGTCTTTAGAATAAAACTTATGCCTATCATTCGAAAATCGAGCAATTTCATCTTCATCAAGGTTACTTTTAAGAGGAATAAATGAGTACCTAGTGGCAATTTTTCGTTCTTCTTTAAAATTATTAATATCCTCTTCAGTGATGTTGATAAGTTTTTTCAATTCAGTAATCGTAGCTTCTAAATCCTTGATGTTATCAGGTTGAATTTCTAATTGCCAAATATTTTTATGCTTCGCAATAGGCAAACCATTCCTATCATAGATTAGGCCTCTAGTAGGTGCTATATATTGAAGTTTAATACGGTTTTTATCAGTTTCAGTTTTATAAAATTCGTGGTTAGTAATCTGCAAATAATAAAGATTTGAGAGTAATATACCAATAAAAATAATGATAAAAAGAAGACAAACGAGAACACGTCTAAGAAATAATTTAGATTCAGCAGTGTGATTTCGAAAAATCCCGTCATTATTTGTGCTATTTTTATGTTTCATCTTTATTCTCGATGATAAGGATGATTGTTATTTAAACTCCAAGCCCTAAAAATTGTTTCAGCAACAATAATCCTGACCAAAGGATGGGGAAGAGTAAGTGCAGAAAGAGACCAAGATTGCATAGCTGCTTGCTTGCACTCAGCAGACAACCCTTCAGGTCCACCTATTAAAAGGCTAACACCTTTACAATTTGCTTGCCATTGACTTAACTCTGAGGCTAATTGAGGTGTTGTCCATTTTTTGCCAGGAATATCTAGCGTAACAATATGAAAACCCTTCGAAACTGCGTGCAGCATTTTTTCACCTTCGGCTTCTAAAATCCGAGGTATATCAGCATTTTTAGTACGTTTACCAGCTGGAATTTCAATGAGTTCTAATGTGACATCATGAGTTAAACGATTTTGGTAAGTAGTAAAACCTACAGTTATCCAATCTGGCATTTTGGTGCCAACAGCTATCATTTGAATTTTCATCGCGATACGAGCCTTCGAGATTAACCCCAAAGTTTTTCAAGAGCGTATAGGTCTCTAGATTCTTGTTGCATAAGATGTAGTATCGCATCACCAAAATCTAAAATGACCCACTCAGCTGTATCTTTACCAGAGCAACTAAATAACTCAACACCAGCCCCTTTGGCTTTCACTTGAATCAATTCTGCCATAGAAGCGATGTGTCTTGTAGAAGTACCAGTCACAATGATCATGGCATTGGTGATACTTGATTTACCAGTCACATCAAGAGTAGTAACATCTTGGCCTTTTACTTCTTCCACTTCATTGATAATCCAATCAATTAAACTTTCAGTCGTTCTTATTGTATTTAGCATATTCATTTTTTCATTGTACCGGGTTTTTAGTGATTCCTCGTATGAATCACATATTCATAAGTAATATGACACATTATCATCACGTATATTTTAATTTTTTAATCAAATAGTATAACATGATAGGTTAAAATTGAGAACGTATATCCACAATTAAACCTAAATTGCTTCTTCGTCTTCTTCGCCTGTGCGAATTCTAATAACGCGCTCAATATCATAAATAAAGATCTTTCCGTCACCAATTTTACCTGTTTGTGCTGTTGACATAATGACATTTATGGCTCGTTCAACAAGATCGTCAGTGACAATGATTTCTAATTTTATTTTAGGCAGAAAGTCTATCATATATTCAGCACCACGATATAACTCAGTATGACCTTTTTGCCTGCCAAATCCTTTAACTTCAGTCACGGTCATGCCGTTAACGCCAATTTCACTAAGTGCTTCTCTGACATCATCTAATTTAAAAGGTTTAATAATAGCTTCTATTTTTTTCATAGTGCTGCTCCTTATGTTGGCTTATCATAGCACAGTGCAAATGCTTATTTATTTACAGGATTAAATCCGTTCGTAATGGGGTAACGCCTTTCCTTAGCAAAACTTCTTTTTGTTAGCTTAGGACCGATTGGTGATTGTGCACGTTTATACTCATTTAGATTAACTAATCGCAAAACACGTTTAATGTCAGAGAGACTAAAACCGAGTGTAATTAAATCCTCTACACCCGCATCGTCTTCTACATATGCTTTTAAAAGGGGATCTAAAACTTCATAAGGGGGGAGATTATCTTGATCTGTTTGATCAGGAGCTAACTCTGCCGAAGGCGGTCTTGTTATAACACGGTTTGGGATTATTTCCTTTTTGAGGTTGAGGTACTCGCTTAAGGCATAAACCCAGGTTTTAGGTAAATCTTTTAGGACATTAAAACCACCAGCCATATCACCATATAAAGTAGAGTAGCCAACAGCCACTTCGCTTTTATTGCTTGTCGTTAGGACTAATTTACGTTCTTTGTTTGATAATGCCATCAAAATCACTCCACGGCATCTAGCTTGAAGGTTCTCTTCGGTCGTATCTTTCTCATTACTACTAAAAAGTGATTTCAGAGGCCCAATAAAACTCTCAAACATGGGTTCAATTGGCACAATATCAAATTGCACCCCTAAATTATCAGCTTCTTCTTTAGCATCAATGATGCTTATTTCAGAAGTATATCTAAACGGCATCATAACCGCCCTACAAGCTTCTGCCCCGAGCGCATTTACAGCTATTGCTAAAGTTAACGCAGAATCAATACCGCCAGATAAGCCTAAAACAATTCCGTCAAAACCATTTTTAGTTACATAATCCTTTGTTGCCAAACTGAGGGCTTGATATAAACTTTCTAGTTCGGTATGTGTAAGACCTCTAAGGAGCTTGTCTGCCTCAGGGGAGGGGGACGCTAGAGGCAATTGTGAAGATAAGATTTTGGAAAATAAATCAATACTTTTCACTTGGCAATGATTCACTTCGAATGCAGGTAAAGAGTGAAGTAAATAGGCGTTGCTGGTTAGCGCAAAAGAGTGTCCATCAAAAATTAACTCATCTTGTCCACCCACTTGATTAACATAAATTAAGGGGATATTGAATTGCTTGATTATATTCTCTACCAAATCATATCTTACATTTTGCTTATTTAAATAATAAGGAGAACCATGAATGGAGATAAGAATTTGTGCACCAGCCTCTGCTGTTTGCTTAATGGTTGCTTTATCCCAAATGTCTTCACAAATGAGTAGGCCTAACTTAATCCCCTTGAATTCATAAATCCCGTTATCAGTGCCTGGAGAGAAATAACGTTTTTCATCAAAAACACCATAATTAGGTAATGAACGTTTATGATACGTGTGCTTGATAATGCCGTTTTCAATGACTAATAAACTATTATATAAGACAAACTCTCCACTTTGGGTGGAGCGAGATTTATTTGCATCTCTAATAGGCACACCCAAAATAGCAACAATATTTAATTCTTTGGTTTTAAGCTGAATTAATTTAATGGCGGACGCTATTTTTTCATGAAAGTCCTTTCTGTATAACAAATCTTGAGGGGAATAGCCACAAATTGCAAGCTCTGAAAAAATGACTATATCAGCGCCTTGCGTTTTATGTAAATCAAGTGCCTCAATTATTTTTGCAGTATTCGCTTCTATGGCTCCAACGTGATAATTTAATTGGGCAATACCAAAACAGATATTTTCTTTATTTGTCATTTATAGGTACCTTATACATAATATTCAGGTGGATTATTTAAAATCTTGTGGATCTAAATCATGTTTAGCAAATAACTTGTAAAGTTCCGTTCTATTTCTATCAGACAGTCTCGCCGCTTGGGTAACATTACCTTTAGTCATGTGTAGAATTTTTTTTAAATAAGTCGCTTCGAATTGATTTTTTGCTTCAGTGAGTGTTGTGAATGAATTACTCTCTTGTTGAAGGGCCTTATCAATAAGGGTGTCATTTATGACGGTAGCATTGGTGATCGCTACACACTGTTCTATGACATTTACGAGTTGGCGGATGTTGCCTGGCCATTTTGCACTGGCTAGTTTTTTTAATGCTTCGGGAGAAAATGATTTAACAGAAGGCTTATTTTTTGCTGCAATTTTTTTTAACAATAAATTAGCCAGTAACGGTACGTCTTCACTTCGTTCATTTAGGGTGGGTAGTTTTAGATTGACCACATTCAAACGATAATATAAATCTTCTCTAAACTCATTTTTTTCCATTGCTTCAATCAGATTTCTGTGAGTTGCTGAAATAATACGTACATCAATATCAATATCACTATTTGCACCAAGTGGTCTGACTTTTCTTTCCTGAATGACTCTTAATAATTTGACTTGTAAAGAAAATGGCATATCGCCAATTTCATCTAAAAAGAGTGTGCCGCCATCAGCTGCTTTAAAAAGCCCGTCTCGGTTAGCAACAGCGCCAGTAAAAGACCCTTTTGTATGCCCAAATAGTTCAGATTCAAGTAATTGTTCAGGCAGTGCGCCACAGTTAATAGCAATAAAAGGTTTGTTTTTGCGATGGCTTGCTTGATGAATAGCTTTGGCAAGAACCTCTTTTCCAGTACCACTAGCACCATTAATTAAAATGGATACCTCAGATAGAGCAACCATTTTTGCTTGCTCTATCACTTGTAGCATTATGGGACTTTTTGTAATAAAATTTTCATCCCACTCATCTCCATTAGCCTTATTTCCAAAAGATTGAGCTAAAGCATTTTCAATTGCTTTATACAACGCATCTTTATCAACAGGTTTAGTCAGAAAACCAAAAACACCTTGCTGTGTCGCAAGAACTGCGTCAGGAATAGAACCATGTGCTGTAAGTATAATAACAGGCAAACCAGAATAGGATTTTTGTACCTCGACAAACAGGTCTAGACCATCCATTTCATCCATCTTAAGATCTGAAATAACCAGATCAATAGACTCTTTATTAAGAATTTTTAACGCCTCTTGTCCACTGAGTGCTGTAGTGATTACAAAACCTTCGCTTTTAAGACGGATACCTAATAACTTTAATAAGTTAGGATCATCATCTACTAATAGGATATGTGCTTGTTTTGTTGTACTCATTTAGATAAATCCTGCTTAATATTTTTTTTCAAATCATGGACATTAATATCTTTTAATGGCATTAATAAATTGTTTTGATAGAGGAAACTAAAAAATAGCTCTCCTTCATTAATTTGCCTTAACTTAGCTTTTTCTGGAGGTTGTGCATATAAACTCGGTGTTTGTTGTGAGAGCAAATAAGGCACTATTGGAGGGGATTTAATTGACTCCAAAGATTGTTTTAAGGGAAAGCCTGAGTGAGCAGCGTCATTATTATTTAGAGACTGATTTGCTGCAATTTTAGCTGCAATTTGTGAATTAGCCTCAGATGAGTCTTTGCTTGTAGTTAAACTTTTATCCTCAACTGGAGCGTCTAATTGTGCTTCTAGCTGGATTTGTCTTCTTTGAGAAAGTTGTCTTTCTATTTCAGCTAAATTAGATAATTTTTTTTCGGCATTAGCTAAAGAATCACTCAAAAGGGTATTCTCTTTCACAATAGCTTCATACTCTTCCATGCTGACCGTCGTTTCAGCCTGTTCCATTACTGCTTTTTTCATTTGCATATATTCAAACATTAAATCTGTAATGGGACTAATTTCTAGTGGAATATGGTGTTCGTTTTTATGTAACAAATTAATAATATGATTTACTTCATCAGGGGTGGGCGAAGCGTAAGAGATTAAGATGGACCAAATAAGTGCATCTGGCATAATAGGGGAGTTAAACTGTTTGGCTAATTTTCTATTTACACTGGAAGTATTACTCTTTGCACATGTAATCAATTTTTGCCAATAGGTAATATTGGTCATTCTATAGAGAGTATCATTGAAAATTTCTTCACAACTCACTGAATAAAAATTTTTCAGCGTATCTGGATACAACAAATTGTTCGCATTGACCTGAGGATAAAGTGTTAAAGCAATCAATAGTGGGAAAATGATTGTTCTACTCTTTAACTTTAAATTTGCTAGTTTATGGGTTTTTCTCACGGTCATATCACTTTCAAGAGTTGTTGTTGTAATAGATAGTCTATTATAGCGTATTTCTAGGAAGTTTTATCAAAAAACATACCTCTGCATACTCTACATCTATAAGGGTTAATTCTCCACTCATTCGGCGGATAGTATTTTGCGCGATACTGAGACCTAAGCCACTGCCTTTAATAGGCCCTGTGCGTTGGCTACTTCCTTGATAAAAAGGCTCGAAAATCATTGTTCTATCTTTTTGAGAGATAGGTTTACCTGAATTAGCGATCTCAATAAAATCATGAAGTTCATCATGGTAACTTTTTACAAATATTTGTCCCTTGGCAGAACTATAATGAACGGCATTAGAGATGAGATTATCAATCACTCTTTTTAAAAGCATTTCATCTGCTTGAATTATTCTTATTGATAACTCTTTAATTACAGTTGTTTGTTTTTGAGTTACAAGAAGTTCATGTGATTGTAAGGTATTATCAATGATTCTTTCAAGTTCAATTTCTGAAAGTTGTATTTCATCGATTAAGGCTAAACGATTATATTCAAGTAATTGTTCGATAAGATTTTGTAATTCTCTTCCACTTTTATCTAGTATAGTAACCACTTCTTTTTGCTCTTGGGAGAGAGCACCCGCTATCTGATCGGCTAGCAATTCAGTTCCTTCTCTAATACTTGCAAGCGGTGTTTTTAGTTCATGTGATACATGTCGTAAAAACTCATGACGTTGTGATTCTAACCAATTAAGCCGTTCATTAAGCCATACAATCCTTTGAGCCAGTACTTGAAGTTCTCTAGGACCATTAAATTTGTTGATGTTAAGTTTTCTTCCTTCTGCAATAAGAGATATCATTTCTCTTATCTGATTGACCGGACGGATGATCATTTGTGTAAAAAGTAGGACAAGAATAAAACTGATGATACAAAGAAGCAGGGCTTGCTGTCCCATACTGTTGCCTTTGTCTGCTATAGCCACTTGTAACTCTTGCCCCTTATCAAAAATGGCCTCTCTTGTAGCTTGTGATAGTTTTGTTTGTGTTAAAGTCAGATCGATCAATAAATTAAAATAGTCTTCACTAGGCAGAGTATCGTTACAGGTTAAATTAGAAAGTTTTTTAAGTATATTACTAAGGGTATTATAGTAAAAGAGTTCAGATAAAACAGGTTTATGAGCCTCTAACATTTGAGCATATTGTTTTTTTTGCTCTTGATGCAAAACTCTAAAGGTTTCATCATTTAAGATGCAATATTGTCTAGCACTTCTTTCTAGTTCCAGAGTGACCGTTGCCATTACTTCACTTCGTCTGGCGTATATTGCGGTGTTACGGTTAATCTCATTGGATTTTTTACTTAATTGATTAAATCCATCATATGCTTGATAAGCGAGCCAAAGTAAGGGGAGTAAAACAAGCAAAAATGCGACCATGACAATTTGGCGCAAGGAATAAAATGCGATCATTTTAAATTTTGTGTTTATACGCATTATTAGCTACCGTGAATAATTGAAAAGAGTTTAAAAGCTTATCAATTATATTGTACATGAAAATGGCTCTTTAAAGCGAATTCATTTGATTATAAATAAGCAAAAAAAGTAACTGGAAAACCAGTTACTAACGATAGGAAATATGAATAATAGAAAATGAAGAAGAACATTAAGAATACACAATTGTCTAGGGGCGATAACTGATTATCAAATTAGACTTGCGTATTTTTTACTACAATTTTGTAATGATGTAACTTGTGCGATTATCAAGACAAATGAAACATAAATAAGACTATGGAGGTGCCTAACTCAACGTTACGTCCAAAATTTGATAATCCAAATGGGTATATCAACAGTAGGACGATAGGCACCATATAGGGCGTCATTTTAAGTGTAAATTCTATTATATAGAATGATACGAAAGCAAATGAGCTATTTGTATTAAAGCAAAAGTCGTGCCAACTTTTATTTGTTTTTTATAATAATTTAAAAGAACATCTTTTGTTTATTTAAGTTTATGTTTTAAAAGGCTTATTTCCTGCTATTCTTATGAGTCTTAGAAATGGTTAATTATGCTTAATTATACAAGGCTTTAAACTCTGAATAAAAAAAGAGGAAATTGACCATAAAAAGAAAAAAATAGTTAAAAATGTTGCTTAAAAACGACAAAAAACAGATGATAAAAATATATGCTTTAAATACAGTAGTTTAAGTGTCGTTAATTTGAGACGCTTATAGTTTACGGTCTAACAAAAAGGAGACACTTTCTATATAAATGAGTAGGATGTTTTTATTATCAATAAGTTGACATTTATAAAAATATCAACTTACAAGCTAAACTGTCTTTAATTGATAATTAAATGTTATTTCCGTTTTGTGTAATGACTTCTTTATACCAATAAAAAGATTTTTTTCTTGAGCGTGCAAATGTTCCTGAGCCATCATCTTGTTTATCGACATAAATAAATCCGTAGCGTTTACTCATCTGTCCCGTTGATGCACTGACTAAATCGATGCAACCCCACATAGTGTAGCCCATTAATTCTACGCCATCTTTAATTGCCTCACTTGCCGCGATAAGATGTTCTTTGAGATACTCTATACGATAATCATCATCTATAGAGCCATCAGCTTTAACAGTATCTTTTGCACCTAGACCATTTTCAACAATAAAGAGGGGGGTTTTATAACGATCATATATTTTGTTTAAAATAATCCTTAGACCTGTTGGATCTATCTCCCATCCCCATTCACTTGCAGTGAGATATGGATTTTCGACACCAGACATCATATTTCCTCCCACTCTAACTTCATCACCAGAGGGATGTTTCTCTGTACAACTGTTGTAATAGCTAAATGCGATATAATCCACTGTATTTGATCTGATTATATCTAAATCGCCAGGAGCTATTTCTAATTCGATATTATTTTCTTTAAAATGACGTTGGCTATAAGAAGGATACTCGCCTCTCACTTGGATATCACTACAGTAGAAATTCCACATCCTTTCTATGTCAAAAGCATATAGGATATCCTTAGGATTACAAGTCAATGGGTAAAAGGGTGCTGCGATAACCATAGAGCCAATTTTTACAGATTTTATCATTTCTCGACCCAATTTAATGGCTAAGCTACTTGCAACAAATTGATGGTGTAACGCTTGAAATATGTCTTTATTTTTAAAATTATCGCCATTAGTCTGAAAACCCAGGCTCATTATAGGCATCATAAATGCACTATTGATTTCGTTAAAGGTCATCCAATATTTAACTTTCTTGCCAAAGTGCTTGAATAGAACTTCACAATAATTTAAGAATAAAGAAATAAGTTTTCTGTCTTTCCATCCACCATAAGTTTTGGCAAGATACAAAGGCATCTCAAAATGAGAGATAGTTACAACGGGTTCAATATTGTGCTTAATTAATTCATCAATAATATTCCCATAAAAATCTAGCCCCTCTTGGTTAGGCGTTAATTCTTCTCCAGTCGGGAAAATGCGCGCCCAAGATATGGAAAAACGGTAGCACTTAAATCCCATCTCAGCAAAAAGCGCTATATCTTGCTTAAAATGTTCATAATGATTAATACCCTCATGATTTGGGTAGGTGTATTTATCTGCTATAATTTCAAGTGGTCTTTCATCTTGCAGCCATTCGAGTCTTATTTTCCCTCCAGGTAGTATGTCAGCGATTGTAAGTCCTTTATTACCTGTTAAATAAGCGCCTTCAATTTGATTCGCTGCAGTAGCACCGCCCCATAAAAAACCTTCAGGAAAACGTTCTGATTCATTAAGTAGTTTTGTGTTAAATAATTGCATATTAAAAATCCTTTTGCTAATTTAATAAATATATAGATAACTTACCTATTAATATTGAAGATAATTTTTATAGAAATATAACTCTTTATTGATAGAACTTATTCACATTGCTCTGAGACAATAAGATTATAGTTTATTTTTATTTTTGGGCCGATAAAATATTACAGTGAGCAAAGCACCAATACCAAAAGCAGTGCATGTACCAATTACAGCAGCATTGAAACTTGCACCTATTCCTTCAGGTGAAATAGTAGATGCGAGGAAAAAAATACCCAGCGCACTGAATGTATAGCCTTTAACACCTAAAAGACCAGCGATGGCTCCTCCGCATGCGCTGGCAATGATCCCCATAACAAAGGGGCTTTTTCTTGGTAGCGTTAAACCATAAATAATGGGTTCAGTAATACCAAAAACACCAGACAGTGTCGCTGAGGCAGTTAATCCTGAGTTGACTTTGTCTTTAGTCATCAACATACGTATGAGTAAACCAAATGCAGCACCAACCTGACCCATTACCGCAATTTGGGTCATAGGATCTAAAAAGCTGGTTTTTACAGTGGCATAGTCGTTAAGAATAATAGGAATAAAACTCCAGTGCAAACCAAAAATAACTAATGGTTGCCAAAGTGCTCCAATAAGCCCACCGCCTAAAACAGGACTGAATGAATAAACAGCTTGATATCCAGAGGCTAATTTAAAACTTAAAAAATTGGCAACAGGACCAATAAGTAAAAAAGTAAGGGGGCCTACTATTAATAATACAAGCATAGGGCCAATAAAATTTTTAATGGCCTGTGGTAATATTTTACTGAATAGGCGTTCTAAGTGCGCACTAACATATGCTGCTAATATGATAGGAAGGACAGAAGAGGCATAGTCAATTAAGGTGAGTTTAAAAAATAGAAATTCTAAATTTGTATCATCAATTACTGAGCCTCTAACTGCTGGGTGGATTAATGCTCCGCCAAGCACCATGCTGATAAATACATTACCACCAAATGTTTTAGCAGCACTATAGCCAAGTAAAACGGGCAAGAAAAAGAACAGGGCATCAGAAACAGCGTTTAAGATGAGATGTGTCCCACTATTTTCTATAAGCACGCCTTTCATCATCAGAATTGCAATTATGCCTTTGAGCAAACCTGATGCACACATGACTCCTAAAACTGGGGCAAATACGCCTGAGATGGTGTCAATAAGACGACTTCCGATTGATTTCTTTTTTGTTTCAACAGAGTCTTCTATAGAAATATGAGGATGGTTTTCGCTGGAGAGTGCAAGCTCTTTAGTCAGTGCAACGTATACTTCTGGTACTTCATTACCAATGACAATTTGAAATTGTCCACTGGCTAAAACTGCCGTTAAGACACCTTTAAGATCTTTAATCGCGTCAATATTCGCTAAATGAGTCTGTTTCAAGTTGAATCTCAGTCGTGTTGCACAATGTACAACCGAATTAATATTGGTGTTACCACCTACAAGCGTAATGATCTCTTTGACCAAGGTTTGATAATCTTTTGCCATAATAAACTCCTTAAAGTTGAGTGATTATTGATTATGATTTTTAAAGATTGATTACACTACAGAGTAGTGTAATCAATTCTCATCTGTAAAAAATGGTGCTTGGGTATGGAGGGATAAGTTAAGTGCCCTGAAACGCGCATGAATTTATGTTTATGTATGTAATGTAATTCAAAATGCAGATTTTTGCATTAATTAACACCCACTCACTGGACATTAGGCTATATTTTAGCCTGCATTTAAAGTACCCCTATCAATTAGAATAGTTATTAAAAATTATTTTAGTAATTTGGGTTTGTCCCCGAAGGTCAAATAAAGAGTTGCTAAAATAATTAACGAGGCCCCAATGAGAAATAGGCCATCTATGCCCCAACCGAAAAAAATATATCCTAGGAGCACATTGATAGGTAACTTGAAATAATCAAAGGGTTGGATATAGGTAGCGTCTGCTGCACTGTATGCTTTTGCTAGAGACCATTGTCCTAGTGCAGTTAATGCCCCTAGTAAAAATAAATACCACAATCCAGTGTTATTAGGCTTAATCCACATAAATGTGGAAAATTGGGTTAAATTATCGGTAATTGCCAGTATAAAATTAAAAGGAAGAGTGAGAATGTATAAATAAAACACAATCGTTAATGCAGAATCTTTACCTGTTATATTTTTAAGCATAACCGTATGGCAAGCCCAAAAAAAAGCTGCTATTAAGGGGAAAAACATCACGTAGCTAAACGAATCAGACCAGGGGTTTAAGATAATCAAAGCACCAATAAATCCGGTAATTAATGCTAAGCTTCTTTTAGTAGAAATGGTTTCTCCTAAATAAAAAACAGCACCTAAACAAACAAATAATGGTGAAATCATTAAAAGTGATAAGCCTTGGCCGATAGGAATAGGAACGGTAAGCGCCTTTATCCAAAAATGTACACCAATTACGGCTAAAATAACCCGCCAAAAATGGCGCCAAAAAAAGTCTGTTTTTACATGTTTGCCGATACCACTTTTTAATAGCCATGGAAGCATAACAATGAGAGCGAAAAAATACTGATATAAAGCGATCCAACTAGCATTAAGAGAAAAAGTAGAGGCCACGTAAGGGGTAAAAGCATTCACACCTGCAAATGCACTTCCTGCCAAAATAATAAAAAAGGCACCTTGATACTGTGAGAGAGGAGAAGTTTTTTTCATTTTATCTTATATGTAAAAAAGGCGGCCTAGGCCGCCTTATAATGAACTTAATAGTAATTATTTAGAAATATGAGAGATTAAATCCAAAACTTTATTTGAATAACCCACTTCATTATCGTACCAAGAGACTAATTTAACGAAGTTATCATTTAATGATATACCTGCTTTAGCATCGAATACAGATGTTAAAATTTCACCATTAAAATCAGTTGAAACAACTTCATCTTCAGTGTAGCCAAGTACCCCTTTCATTTCTCCATCAGCTGCTTTTTTAATTGCTTCACAGATAGCTTTATAGCTAGCGGGTTTTTCTAAACGAACAGTTAAGTCGACAACAGAAACATTAGGTGTAGGTACACGGAATGACATGCCCGTTAATTTACCGTTTAATTCAGGAATAACTTTACCAACCGCTTTAGCTGCCCCTGTTGATGAAGGTATGATGTTTTGTGCTGCACCACGACCACCGCGCCAATCTTTAGCTGATGGACCATCAACTGTTTTTTGAGTTGCTGTCGTAGCATGTACTGTAGTCATTAATCCTTCAACAATACCAAAGTTATCATTAATAACTTTGGCTAAAGGGGCTAAACAGTTTGTGGTACATGACGCATTTGAAACAATATCTTGACCTTTATAGCTGTTTTGATTAACGCCCATAACAAACATTGGTGTATCATCTTTAGATGGACCTGTCATAACCACTTTTTTTGCACCAGCTTCGATGTGTTTACGAGCAGTATCATCTGTTAGGAAAAGGCCAGTTGCTTCAGCAACAACATCAACACCTACTTCATTCCATTTTAAATTGGCAGGATCTCTTTCTGAAGTACAACGAATTTTTTTACCATTGACCACTAAATGGCCATCAACAACTTCAACAGTCCCATCAAAACGACCATGAGTTGAGTCGTACTTAAGCATATAAGCCATGTAGTCAGCATCTAAAAGATCGTTGATAGCAACAATTTCTACATCTTTGCGGGCTTGAGCAGCGCGAAAAACGATACGACCAATACGACCGAAGCCATTAATACCAATTTTAATTGTCATAAAAAATACCTCTTTTTTGTTTGTGGAAATTAAAAAAATCAAAATACTTACTATAAATTACCAAAAGTGTGACGTTCGTCAAGTAAAATCATATTTTTGATTGAGAATTGTCACAATTTAAAGACTCTATGTCTAATTAATAATCAGATGAGTGCATTTATGTAGCAATTTAAACTTCTTCCATAGTTACATCTTTATAAATTTCTTCTTTATTGATGCGTGTGACGAGCAGTTGATCTATTTTATGATTATCGATATCAACAACCTCAAAATTATAGCCTTCGAAAGAAACTACATCGGTCCTTTTAGGGATTTTACGCAATTTATACATCATAAATCCACCAATAGTCTCGTAATTATCGGTATCAGGGAAATCATTAATATTTAACGCCCATTGAACATCTTCAATCGGAGTGACTCCATCAATTAACCAAGAATGATCATCTCGTTTAACTATTTGTTCTTCATCACCTTGAGAAACGAGTCCGCCCATTAAAGTGGTCAATACATCGTTAAGTGTTATAACACCCATAACAATGGCATATTCATTTAATACAACAGCAAAATCTTCTTTAGATGTTTTGAAACTCTCAAGGGCTTCTGAAAGTGTAATAGTATCGGGGAACATGAGAACACTTGTAATTGTAACACCACTATCGAGAGAAATACTTTGATTACTGAGCACTCTATTGAGTAAATCTTTAGAGTCAACATAGCCAATAATATGATCAATGTCATTTTCACAAATAATAAATTTAGAGTGTGGATGAGCGGCGATTTTAGCTCTAATCATTTCATCCGTCTCTGATTTTTCAAAATAGACTACGTCCTCTCTAGGCGTCATTGCAGAGGGTACTGTTCTCTGATCAAGATCGAACACATTTTCAATAAACTTATGTTCTTCTTTGTTAAGAACACCAGCCATTACACCCGCTTCAACAAGTGCATAAATATCTTCGGAAGTTACATCATCATTTCGTGTTGTTGGGATTTTAAAAATTTTGAAGAATAAATTGGCTAGTGCATCAAAAAACCAAACTATAGGAGAAAATATCGTTATACAGAATCTCATAGGCTTAATGATTCTTATTGATATTAATTCTGGAGCTATCATTCCCATTCGTTTAGGGGTTAAATCTGCAAAAAGCACAAATGCACTTGTCACAAGAATAAATGATGAAATAGAACCAAGATTACCAGCGACAGACTCAGAGAAAAAACGTTGGAAAAATAGATCTAGTTTTCTAGCAAAAGAGTCTTCTCCAACTATCCCCCCGAGAATAGCCACAGCATTTAACCCAATTTGTACAACTGTAAAAAATTTACCTGGTTTCTCTTGAAATTTAATTACTAAATCGGCACGAGTATCGCCACTGTCTGAAATCATTTTGAGTTTAGTTTTTCTTGAAGCTGCTAGTGAAATTTCAGAAACTGAAAAAAATGCGCTTATCAAAATGAGTATGAATATAATAAATAAACTGTTTAAAACTTCGTTAACCATATAAATAATGTTTCCTTTGTTTAAAAAAAATCCATTTAGGCTTAAATAAAGCAAACGCCTGTTCCACCAAGACCACAATAACCATCTGGATTTTTGAATAGATATTGTTGATGATAATCTTCTGCAAAATAGTAAACATGATCTAATGCTGAATTAATTTCAGTTGTAATAGGCGTTTCTATTCTTGATTCATTAAGTTTTTCTTGGTAAATCTCTTTTGAAGCAATAGCTTCAGTGAATTGTGCATTATCATGACAAAAAATTACTGAGCGATACTGTGTTCCAATATCATTACCCTGGCGCATTCCCTGGGTTGGATTATGATTTTCCCAGAAAGCAGATAGAAGGGTCTTAAAAGTGACCTCAGAGGGCGAATAAAATACCCTAACAACTTCGGCATGAAGGGTTTTACCTTGACAAACTTCTTCGTATGTGGGGAAAGGTAATATGCCACCGCAATAGCCAACAGATGTATTAATGACCCCAGGGATTTTACTAAATAAGCGCTCAACCCCCCAAAAACACCCCATACCAAAAGTGGCCATCATGGCACCTTCAGGGAGGATATGCATATCTTTTTGTGTAATTAGGTTTAGTCTAGGAACATTAAAAATATAATTATCTCTTTGAATCATTGGAAGCACCTCTGTTTTTTCTTGAACAACGTTATCGGCAAATCAAACTTAGTAGTTTTTAGCATTTATGTACCAAAATCACATTAAGTTGCAGGCACAGACATATGCATAAGCCTATTCAGTGGGCGTTAAGTAATGCAAAAACGGTATGTTGATTTTATTAACTATAATGAATGATACATAATAAATGTTACATTCAATAAATGATTTCTTATCGAAAACCATAAATAATGGCTTTATTGTCAATTTATGCATTGATTTATAAATTTGACAAAAATGACGAATGCTTTCAATGTAATAATATATCATAAAAAATGTCTAATCGTGTATCATTTATACACTTCAACGTCACAAAAGAAGTCTGAGGTCCATTGAAAAATGGAATAGTACCACAAATCGCTCACTCTAGACTTAATTTTTGCATTTCAAAGGATTGAAACCATGTTCAATAAAATTAAAATTACTACAAGTCTTACGATTCTAATTATTTCATTTGTCACGATGCATATTATCTCTTCATGTATTTCAGTTTACCGTTCTGCGCTCAATGATAATAATTTCTCAAAAACTGTTACCTTAAACCACCAAATAGATTCTCTTGCTGCTATTAAATTGAATTTGATACAGTCACGTTTAGACACCTATAGAGCAGCTGCTTCATTAATAGAGAATAATCCCGTGCAATTTGAGTCAGATTTGGGTAAAGCTATTGCTAACCTTAATGGGGTTCAAAAGGAGATGGACTATTTTTTATCACTAGACAATCCATTAACTACAAATGCAGAACTCATTAAAAATTTAGAAGTGGCGTATACTCAACTTTTTACCGACTTACGTTATCAGCAAGCAAAATTGAAAACTGAGGGTTTTATGGGGTATCGGGCTGCAGATGTGCACCTTACTCAAGAAAATTTTTTGCGAATAACAGATGAAGTGATTTTTAATGTCTCTAATTTATTAAAAGAATATGATGCACTTTCAGCAAAAATGCATGAGCACTCTTTTAATCAATTTATTATCGAGACAGTACTTTTAATCTTGATGCTCTTAGGGGCTATTAGATGGAATTATGTAGTCCTTAAAAAGCCTTTAAATGATTTGATCTCTCATTTTACTTATATCTCCAATGGAGATTTGAGTAAAAAAATAGAGTATTGTGGTAAAAATGAAATTGCGCAGCTTTTTTCCTATTTTGAAAAAATGCAAAGTTACTTAATTGAAACGGTGCAAGTGGTCCGTAATTCTTCTGACATTTTAGTTGAAGGAGTTAGTCACGTTGTCTTAAAAAATAGTGATTTAGCAGTCAGAACAGATCAGCAAGCCAGTTCCATTCAGCAAACAGCCTCAAGTATGGATGAGTTGACTGAAACGGTAAAACTAAATGCCCTTAATGCTTCTAAAGCATCAGAAATAGCCGATTTTTCAGCTAAGGCAGCGAGGAAAGGAGAGGAAATTACACAGACAGTAACAAATACTATGGACTCCATAAAAGAGAGTGCTTCGAAAATAGCTGATATTCTAAATATGATAGATTCAATTGCATTTCAAACAAACATATTGGCATTAAATGCCGCTGTTGAAGCGGCAAGAGCAGGGGAACTTGGTCGAGGTTTTGCTGTTGTTGCAGATGAAGTTAGAAATTTGGCATTGAGGAGTGCAGAAGCAGCAACGGAGATAAAACAACTCATAGAAGAGTCTAATCAAAGAGTTTTGCTTGGTAGCAATTTAGTCAATGTTGCAGGTGATACCATGAGAGAGATTGTACACTCAGTGGCAAAAGTTAATGCATTAATTGCTGAGATATCAACTGCATCAACAGAACAAAGCATTGGTATTGAGGTGGTATCAAGATCTATTCGTGAACTTGACACTACCATTCAAGAAAATGGAAATTTAGTAAACGATCTTTCAAGCTCTGCACAAGTGCTTGAGTCACAATCTTTTCATTTAATAAAGTCGGTTTCATTATTCAGAATCATTTAATCATTTAATCATTTAAATAGTTAATTAAATATATAAAATCAAAAGGGTTTAAGATAAGTTAGCTCTCTTTATTTAACCCCCCTTTGTTTAAGTGAAGCTCTATTTTTTGGTATTCTAATTGGGTAAATCATTTCATTTGTCAGGTTAATTGAGCAAAATTTAAATGAGGCTAATAATTTCAGAATCTAATTGAAGTCGTTCAAGATTAAAAATAGTTAACCTTTGAGTTCTTTTTTTGTATCAAAATATTGAGTTATCATAAATCATATATGTTAAGAGCTAAAGCTTTCGCTCAAAAGAAATTACCAAAATGACAAGACATAAATTGATATTATTTTGTAATTTTATTACTACAAAATGAGCGTAAAGTAGACATTGCTCAAGAAAAATGGACCCATTTGACTTAACTCGCTAAATGATAATTTCATTTTGAAGTTTAAAAGGAAGTAAATAGTAGTCTTTTTATTGTGATTAAGTTTAAGTTTTAACCTAATGTAAGTAAATGGGAAGTGCAAATAAAACAGGGGGAAACCTAAATCTGAAAAGTATTTAATCAGACAGTATTAGAATTAAAAAAAACCGAAAATTAGTAAAACTGAAATTCGGTTTTTTTATATTCTATTTTAATACTCAGTAATTACTCAGTAGGATTATAAGCGACCGACTTGAGTTGGTAATCCTGAACGTCTTTTATACTGTTCTTCAAATAGTGCTGTATCAGTATTAGGATGGGTAGAGAATGCTTTTACTGATTGATTTAAAGGAATTGGTAATGTTTTGGTGTCTTCACCTTCTCTTTTAGAAAGAGGTTCATGAACTTCAACATAACGTCTACCATCAGGTTCAACTGAAACTTTAATTGCTTCACTGATGATTTGAACTCTTTCCCCTTTGGCGACTTTGCCAAAAAGTGCTTTTATGTCATCAGGGCGTAAACGAATACAACCTGAGCTTACGCGTAAGCCAATACCAAAATCAGCATTTGTACCATGGATGAGATAAGTACCAGAACCATAAGCTAAGCGTAATGCAAACTCACCCATAGGATTATCTGGGCCTGCAGGCCACACTGCAGGTAACGTTACACCTTGAGCAGCATATCTTTTTCTGATTGAAGGGGTAGGAGTCCAAGTTGGGTTGGGAATTTTTTGGCTAATAGACGTAGTCATTAAAGGGGTGTCAATACCTTGTAGACCAATCCCTATAGGATAAACGATAACTTTATTTTGACCTTTCGGGAAGTAAAAAAGTCTCATCTCTGTCAGATTAACTACAATACCTTCACGCTTGGTATCAGGGAGAAGCATTTGATGGGGTATAATAATTTCAGATCCTGGTTTAGGCAACCAAGCATCTATTCCTGGATTAGCCTGGAGCATAGCATAAAATCCAACTTTATATTTAGCTGCAATAGTTTCTAAATCCATTGTGCTGTCATCAGGAATCTTGTAAATAATGTTTTCACCAATAAGGCGGCTTCCCTCAGGTGGAAGAGGATACTCAGTTGCCTGAGCGGTGTTAAAAATAGTACCAATCGACATAACAGATACTAAAATAAAACTTAAAATACGACGCATAAAGACATATTCCTAAAGTTAACAAATATTCATGAAATTACCAAAACAAGCATACTTCAAGCTAAGATAATTACCTTTTTTATTTACTGACAATAAATAGTATAATTGATTATCAGAGGTTGTACTATCAGATTAATGAATAAGGTTTATTCTACTTATTTTTATTTTGTTGAAAACAACATTAATTTTTTGCTTATGTAACAAAAATAAATTGCTTACATATTAAATTACAGAAGATAAACTTTCTTCAATTGTTATTACAATTACTAATTATAAGTAATCTTGAGGCTTTTTTCTAGAAATTGATTAAAATAACACAAGAAGCGCTTTTTTTTTGCTCATATTTGCTCTAAAACTGGTGTTTTTCCCTTAAAAAGTCGTAAACGATGAGTGATTATAGAAGGTGCATCTTCAATATGGTGTGACACAAATAAGAGTTGTGTACTACTAAGTTCAATGAGTTTGCTAATCCAAATTTTTACCCATTCTCTATTTAACGCATCTAAGCCTTGAAAAGGTTCATCTAATATCAACAAAGCAGGGTGCTTTACAAAAGCCCTCACAATTAATATAAGCCTTTGTTGTCCCCAGGAAAGACTGTGAAAAGGGGCTTTTTTTATTGACTCAGGCCAATTTAAAAATTCAAACCATTGATTGGTTAAAGATTTGATCTCTTCACTGGGTGTTTCATATAGCCCTATTGAGTCAAAATAACCTGAAATAACCACATTTTCAACAGTTGTTTTTACTCTGTAGGATTGATGAAAACTGCTACTGACATAACCTATATGCTTTTTAATGTCCCAAATGGTTTCTCCGCTCCCTCTTTTAATTCCAAATAAAGTTAAATCGTTTGCGTAACCTTGAGGATGATCGCCAGTAATAAGGCTAAGTAGTGTAGATTTTCCAGATCCATTTTCTCCTGTAATTTGCCAATGCTGTCCATTTGATACTTGCCAATTAAAATTATCAAAAATGATGCTATCACCATAGCTGATGTGGCCATTTTTAAGAATAACTTTTGGATGCTCATGGTCGTATCTTATGGCACTGATTGGAGGAGGAGGCAATTTATTTGCACTTAAATTTTCCAAAGAAGCTAACTGTTCTATCTCTATTTTACCCATCAATGCCGCTTTAGGCCCTATTTCAATAAGCTCAAGCTGTGAAACGATCCCTAGCTTTAGAGCACAAGAGGGTATATCATTAAAACGATTTAAAATGAGGACAATCGTTGTTCCTTTATTATGCAATTGAGTAAGAGCATTTTTTAAATATTGGGTTGATTCAGCATCTAACCCATCAAATGGCTCATCTAAAATAAGTAAATCGGGTGATTTAAGCAGTTTTTGGCATAAAAAAACTTTACGCATCTCACCTGTAGATAACAATTTAAATGGACGCTTTAGTAAATATTCAATATTAAACAAACAGATAAGATCTTTAAATTTTTTATCGTTAATTTTTTGTTTTTGATCTTCCAGGATAAATTCTTGGGCAGTTTTGCCTATTTCGTCTTCTAAAAGATTATCTGTATTATCACGAGCCCATTCTTTATTCAAGATACGCTGTAAATACTCAAAAGAAACAAGCTCAATTGATTCAAATGAGTTATTTACATCCCCAGATAAGATATCTAAATAGCCTGCTAAGGCCGCACCTATAGCTGATTTTCCACTGCCATTTTGACCTACAATAACAAGGAAATCATTGCGTTCAATTCTGGCTGAATTAATAGTAAAAAAACGATTGTAATTTAATCTAAAAACCACTTCTGATAGAGATAAAAACACGGCAACTGCCCTCATATAAAATAAACCTAAGTTAGGTCAAAGGAAAAAGAGAAAGCTGACCTTCAATTTACTTAATTAATCTAATCCCATATAATGCATGAAAAATATAAATTTTAAAGAGGAAATTTAACCATTGGCTAACATAGAAGATATCATTAGTGCAGCAAAAATTACTTGTTTGAAAAGAAGGGTCAATTTGACTTCTAAAAGAGAAGTTATTTTGCGTGCCATAGTTGGTTCTAATATTCCTTTATCTGCTTATGAAATTATAGATATATGCCGAATAGAACATGATCTCATTATAACGCCTATGTCCATTTACCGCATGTTAAATGTGCTAGAGGAACATCATCTTATCCACCGACTTAAAAGTGCAAATAAATATATAGCGTGTATTCATATGAATTGTGGTCATGATCACAAGTTCCCACAATTTTTAATTTGTAAAGTTTGCGGCAATGTTAAAGAGTTTGATATTGAAGAAAGTACAATTGAATCATTAAAAAAGAGTATTCTATCTGCAGGTTTTAAATCTAACGAAATGCAGTTAGAACTTGAAAGTATATGTAATGCTTGCCATGAGAAGCATGATGATATACATGATGAAAACAAAGTATAATAGTTTATTAGCTTAATTATTACAGAAATTTCTTGGTGCTGAGTTAATTTTAAATGCTAATTTGATCCTACTACTTTTAGTCTATCTATTTTTATCAATTTGTGCTGAATTTTATAAGTGTTAGATAATATTTCGTTGCTCTTTTAGACTCACCTTATAGGTATTCTAAAAATATTTATTTTGAATAAGTTATTTTAAATTACTCATTCCCTATAATTTATTTTTTTCCATGGTTTCTTCTAGCCAATAATTTAATCGATCTGTAAAGCTTAAACTTTGCCATAAAGTGTAAATGTTTTCTTTATGACTATAATTCAAAATAATTTCTCTTGGCGCATTAAGTTGGGTATTTGTGGCTTTTATTTTACTTTCTAAGAATAAATCACCAAAATTGGTTAGGCTTAGATTAGTTTCAAAATTATCAATATTCAATGTTTTAATCAAATCAAATACAGGCGGTAGTACAAGACTATCTTTCGACATTTTACTCAAAAGAGTTTCATCAACCTGTAGGGTCAATTTATTTTCATTAAATAAATAGCCTTCTTTAATTAAATAATCTGAATCATTAAATAAGATCTTAAAATTTCCACCTAAGCTTCCAGTCATCTGAATATAATTATTTGCGAATAAAGACCAAAATCTTGTTGTATCAAGATGTTCAATAACTAATTCGGTTGGCGTAATTTGTGGCAAGCGGATCACATCCATATTAAGACTGCCACCAAGTAAATCTGTATGAATAGCTTTGAATTCGAGAGGGTATTGATTATTAAATGGATAATAGCCTTTAAACTCCAGAGAAATGTTTTCGTAGGCAATGATATTCTCTAATGAAGATAATTTTAAAGTGACTGGCGTAGTATGTCCAAAATGCCATCGGTGATTTTTAAATTGATAGGGCATAGTAAAATTTAGCGCTTTTATATGGTTATTTTTATAACGCACGTTGACATCATCAAATACTAAATGCCCGCCCATGATGAATCCTTGTTCTGGAGCGGCAGAATAGCTTGCTTGTGCCCTAAATTGACCTTGATGAACGTCAAGATCAGTATCTTTAGAAAATAAATGGCGAAAAGCAGCTGCATTTTGTACAGGCCACCACGCTTGACCTCTTAAACGTACACCATCCCATCGCCCAGCCAATTCAATATTTTCAAAAAGTGGTGATGCAAGTGTTCCAGAGTAAATAAAGTTTGAAAAATCAAATCCTTGAACATCTAGATCTAAATGGGGATCCACTATAGTACCCCCATTTCTAAAATCTATATGATCAGCTTTGAGGCTCAATCCACCCACCAGATCATGCCGGGTCACATCGAGTTTTTGAATTGTAGTGAGTAGGTTTGTGGCCTCATCTGATTTAATATTCAATAAGCGGAGAGGGTAAAGCATCTCAATACGTGGTTTTTGTACATCAACAATGCCATATTTGAGTTGATTTAAGCCTGTCGATAATTGAGATAGATAAAGTCCGTTATTCTCAAATTTTCCTTTACCTTTCATATCCCAAATTGCTTCAAATAATGGCATTTGACCATTACCCCAAGCAAGCCAATACCAAGAGCCTTTATCAAAATTAAAATCATAAGCTTTACCATCAAGATGGAGCTCTACTTGTCCCCACAAAGCTTCACGTGTTTTTAAAATAGCTTGCAACCTACCACTGAGTCCCGACTTGTTTACCTTTATCCCAGCAAGTGGAAGACGGACTTCCTCGATATAAACACCATCAAATAAGTCACCCCATCCTCTAACAAGGGAACCTGGTAATAATTTAATAGATGTATCTTCAATATTTAGCTGTCCTGGAATAGAAATCGTAAAAACGAGATCGTTAAAATTGACACCACCATTAAGTTGAAAAGGTATATTGTCTTTCATCTGTTTTAAAATGATTTGCGGTACAGATAATACCAGTGTGTTTTTCCCCCTGGTTCCATAAGTGATAAGATTTAATCGACCTTTCAGAGTAACAGGATCTGCATTAAAAATGTTAATAGCTTGTAGATAAATGTTACCCTGTAACTTATGCTTTTTATTTGGATATGACCATCGCCCGTTAATTATTTTTAAATCGTCTTTAGAAAAAAGTATGGGTAAATACAATAGCTCATTATTATTTGAGTCAAAAATGTAGGTTGTCAAATCGTTATCTATAAGATCTACATTAACTAATATTGGTTCAAATTCATCTGTAAGACTTCTTACTTGAGTCCGTAACTGTCCAGTTAAAGGGCGTTCTTTAAAGTCATTATTTAGGACAAACCTAGCATTTCCTTTAAACCTTAACGCATTTTCAAATATCAGGTTCACTTTTGTTATTTCAAGAAAATAAGCATTATTTTCAAAATCAAAAGGAGTATTTAAACCTAAAAGATTTAAATCATGACTTTCGTTATTTAAAGGAAATGAATCAAAGTACGGATGATCTGTTGTTGAATTTTTTGTTACGAAATGTGGCAATAGTTCAGTATTTTTTTTTAAAGAGCTATTATTTATAAACTGTGGGATTTGTTCATACCACTGATTTTTTCGTAATTTCCCTTCCAATTCTAACGATGGGCTATTAAAAAGGAATTGATGGATTTTTTTGGCAAAAACCCATCTGCCTTTAATAGGAAATTCTTGGGAATTAAAAAGATTATTATTATTTTTTATAAGTTGCAAATTAGCGACATTAATGTCCAGGGGAGGTAAAAACGATTCAATCTTTTCAATAGTTGCTGAGCTGTCTTTTTGAGCAATATATTCATTAAAACAATCTAAATTGACTGTTAGATGTTCAATTGAAGGGTTAACACTCTTGAATTGAAAAGTAATTTTAGTGTTTTGAATGCTCAAAAATTCGCAATAACCAGCCTTTTGTTTGATATGAACATAAATTGATTCTGAAAAAAGGGTGTTTTCTTTAAAATCAAAATAAGGAGGATTAATAACTACCCTTGATTCGAATGATTGAGATCTTTTTAAGGAGTCGTTTATACTATTAGCGGAATGATATGAGAAAAGAAATTGTTCATTTAAAAAAAGATTAATAATCCAGGGAAGTATTTTAAAAAAAGAAAAAAAAACACCTATCAAAGAAAGTGTAATCACTATGATGATGGAATATATCGCTTTATTCATTCTTAAGGTGTTTTTTTATAGTAATGCATATCTATATCACGTTAGCTAAACTAAGGTGATGGAAAAGGGTATTGAGTATGAATCCGGTTTATTTCAATTAGTAAATCCTGTGACAGCGTCACGTTTAAGCTGTCAATATTTTCCCTTAATTGCTTTAACGTGGTTGCTCCTAAAATTGTACTTGCATTAAAAGGCTGATTATTGACATAAGCCAGCGACATAACAGCAGGCGATAAGCCAAATTCATGGGCTAGGGCAACATATGCTTCTGTCGCTTTGATGGCTTGCTCGGAACTATATCGGACAAACCTATTAAATAAAGTGTTTCTTGCGCCTTCTGGTTTTTGCCCATTGAGATATTTGCCAGTTAAGGTTCCAAAGCCAAGACATGAGTAAGCTAATAGTTTAACGTCTTCATAGTAACAAATTTCACTTAGGGCTACCTCAAAGGTTCTATTTAATAAACTATAAGGGTTTTGTATAGTTAAAACTTTTGGTAAATTATGCTGTTTAGCTAAATTTAAATAGCGCATTAATCCATAAGGTGTTTCATTGGAAACCCCAATATACCGAATCTTTCCGGCCTTGACTTCATCGTTGAGCGCTTCTAACGTTTCTAAAAAAGAGTCATTTTTTTCTTCATCAGTAGGATAGTTATAAGTAAGCTGGCCAAATATATTGGTTTTCCTTTCAGGCCAATGGAGCTGATATAAATCAATATAGTCAGTTTTTAAACGTTTAAGACTGCTATTAAGAGCTTGCTGGATATTGAGTTTATCTAGGCGCTGAGAATTTCTTATCGGCGTATCAGGCTGTCTAACAGGGCCAATAATTTTTGTGGCTAAGATCACATCACCACGTTTCTTAAATTTTTCAATCCATTGACCTATATATTCTTCTGTTAAACCGTAAGTTTCTTTTGAAGGAGGCACTGGATACATCTCAGCGGTATCAATTAAATTGATACCGTTTGCAATTGCATAATTTAGTTGTTCAAAAGCATCAGCTAAGGTATTTTGAACACCAAAAGTCATTGTACCCAAACCTAATTGGCTTATTTTTAAGGTGCTGTTTGGAAGCAAAGTATATCTCATCGTTTTATTCCGTATATCAAATTATTTACTTTTGGAATCGGTATTCCCTTTGGGTGGTAAAATACTTTCCACAAATTCAGGCGTTACGGGATTGTCTTTATCATGGGTATAAATAATAAAACCAACGAGTACTGTGGCACAAATCGCACAGATAGCTAAGATAAAAATAAAAGGAAAGAATATTTTTTTTAGTTTAGACGTCAATTGACACCCCACAATTAAATAAGATTGATAGTAGATTATAACATAATTTTACACGCTAGAGTAAAACTGTACATCAGTTCTTAAACTAAAATTTTATATTTGTTTATTGAAGAATTTTTTTTATAATCATTAGAATTTCACTTTGATGTAATTGGAAATAATCTCTAGATACTTATAGACCATTTTATCGATTAAACGATACAGAGTCACTAGTCAATAGCCAATTAAAAATTTAATCTATTTGACGTCTCCAACTGATAATCAATGAGTATTTTTTTATGTCCTTTTATTGAATGATAATAGAAATTAAAATAAATAAAATTTTTTTGCAAGCGCTTCTATAGATTGAATTTATAGAAATAGATTTCTTGTGTAATGTTTTGCACTTATTTATAAAAAAATGCTTTATTTCAAGGCAGTGAGCGCAAATTGTTTTAAAATATCCCTTATGCAAACAATGAACTAAATTGAAACATATCATTTTTCAAACCTCATTATTAGTAGATACGATTCAGGCACAGCTATGTAACCTGTAATTAATCAATCTTGATAAAGAATAAGGAATTTCTATGGAAAATATCATTACTAAAGATACAGTACTTAACAAAAATAATTATTATGAAGCTGGAATTGCTCAACGATTTAATTTTCCTGCATTGACAGAAGAGATAGCTACTGATTGTTGTATAGTTGGTGGTGGACTTGCTGGTATTAGTGCAGCAATTGAACTCAAGCTTAAAGGATATAGTGTTACCCTACTTGAGGCAAATCGAATTGGTTTTGGTGCCTCAGGACGAAATGGTGGACAGATAATAGTGGGATACTCAAAAGATGACGATATGATAAAAAAATTCTCCTTATCTGAAGCTAAGGCATTTTGGGATATTAGCTTAGCTGGAGTAGAACTCATTAATAAAAGGATAGAAAATTATGGTTTAGAGTGTGATTATGAGAAGGGCTATTTGTTTGTGGCTAATGGTCCTAAAAAAGCGAACGAATTGATAAAAATGATGCAACAAAGAGAGCAGTATTATGGTTATAACCATCAAGAGTTAATCACTAAAACAGAGCTAAAAAATTATATTGGTTCTGATTCTTATGAAAATGGCGTTTATGATAAGTTATCCGGTCATTTTAATCCTTTAAAGTATCTTTTAGGCCTAACCTCAGTTGCAAAATCAATGGGAGTGAAAATATTCGAAAATAGTCCGGTTATTACTTACAAAGATGAAGGCAACCTAATTTTTAAAACTGTAAATGGTCAGTGCAAGAGTAAATTCGGGCTTATTGCTGGGAATGTCTATTCAAATGGATATGGTGAAATACTTCCTAAAAAAATTGCACGCAATATTTTGCCGGTAGGGACTTACATTACTGTTACTGAACCGCTTGATGAACGCTTAGCAAAAAAATTAATCCCTAAACGTTCAGCTATTTGTAATACCAATTTTCAATTGGACTATTTTCGTTTAACCCCAGATAACCGATTACTTTTTGGTGGAGATGTCGCTATAGGTTCAACTGTACCACGCAATTATCTAGACAGAGTAAGACGTAGGATGGCTGCAGTTTTTCCTGAGCTAAAAGAGAGTAAAATTGAGTATATCTGGGGCGGTCATGTGGATGTGACTATGAATCAATATCCTGATTTTGGAAAATTAAGTAAAAATTTATATTATTTACAAGGTTTTTCTGGTCATGGTGTGGCATTGGCTGGTATTGCAGGTAAACTTATTGCTGACTCTATTTCTGGTGATGCAGAGAAATTCGATAAATTCAAGCAAATAAAGCATATGCCTTTTTACGGTGGACAATACTTACAAATGCCAATGCTGCTAGCTGGGCTTTGGTACAATAAGTTAAAAGAGCTGTTTTAGACTAAATATAGTGGATCAAAATTGTACGAGATCAAATATTAATATATAAAATGTATGTTAATGTCAGTGTAAAATTCTTATTTAAGCATGCAGTTCACATTTTTTTAACATTTTGATTGTTTTTTTTTCAATAGTTCACTATCTTAAAGATGAAAGTGTTTGTTAATGACTAAGTTCTTTTTTGAAAAAGAGCAAACACGTTCCTCTTGGATTTAATACTCTTTATTTTAAGGAAGGAAATATGAAAAAAATTTTAAAAAAAGCAGTGATTGCTGCAGGTTTACTCTCTTTAGCTTCAGTAGGGTTTGCTAATACTTTGCAAAATATCCAAGAAAGGGGAGCAGTTAATCTCGGGGTAAGAGAATCAAGTGGACTTTCTTATGCGCTTGGTAATGGTAAATTTGTTGGTTTTCATACTGAAATGGCTGAAATTATTGTTTCTGATATTGCCAAGCACCTCAATAAACCCGATTTAAAAATCAATTATGTTCCCATTACTTCACAAAATAGAATTCCTTTAATTCAAAATGGTACAATCGATTTTGAATGTGGAACCACAACCAATAACAAATCCCGCCAAAAAGAAGTCTCTTTTGCTAATACAACGTATATAGAAGAAGTTAAAATTGCAGTTAAAAAAGACTCAGGAATCAACTCGTTAAAAGACTTAGATGGTAAAACTATTGCCACTACAACAGGAACAACTTCAGTGCAGACTTTGAGAAAAAATAAAAGGGCTGAGGGAATAGATTTTAAAGAAGTTAATGGCAAAGATCATGCGGACAGTTTTTTGTTGCTAGAAACAGGTAGAGCCGATGCATTTGTGATGGATGGTTCTATTTTAGCAGCGAATATTTCTAAATCTAAAGATCCTTCCCAATTTATGATTTTGGATGATGTGCTTTCTATTGAGCCAATTGCTTGTATGTTAAGTAAAGATGATACTGAACTTCAAGAATTAATAAATGCAAGCATTAAGAGACAAATTGAAGATGGTTCATTGCTTAACTTATATAACAGATGGTTCCTAGAGCCAATTCCACCAAAAGATATCGTTATTGGTTTACCTTTACCAGAAAAAACTAAAGAAGTATGGGCTAATCCGAACAACAATCCAATGGAAGATTATAACTAATCTCATTTTTTGATAGACTTTTATTCCTGCCCTCATTACCTATTGATAGGTTTTGGGGGTTTTTGTTCTAATGAAATGATGAATTTATGAATTGATTAGTTATTTACTTATCATTCAAGGAGATTAGATGAGTTTAGATTTTTCTTTCTTATGTTTTGATACCATTACTCTAGAGGCTGCAGAAAAATGTTTTCGTTCCGTAGAAGAGGAAACCTATTTTGATTGGTTAGTTTCAGCGTTCGGTTGGACAATTTCAGTAGCTTTATGCTCTCTTGCAATTGCGTTCATGTTAGGGATAGTGATAGGAACACTAAGGACATTACCTAACCGTAAAGTTATTCCTTGGTTTGCTAATGCTTATGTTGAGTTATTTAGAAATATCCCATTACTGGTCCAAATTTTCATTTGGTATCATGTAGTACCTGCGGTGTTTCCTGCATTACAAGAAGCGCCGAGTTTTTTACTCGTTGTATTAGGATTAGGATTTTTTTCTTCAGTCAGATTTGCTGAGCAAATTAAATCGGGTATTTTATCAAGACCGACAGGTCAACGATATGCAGCTTCAGCACTTGGCATGACAACATTCCAAAGCTATCGTTTTGTTATTCTGCCTGCTGCTTTTCGAGTGGTTTTTCCGCCTATTACTTCTGAAACAATGAATATAATAAAAAATTCATCAGTAGCTTTTGCTGTATCAATAGCTGAATTAACTCAATTCGCACTTCAAGTCCAAGAAGAGGTTTCTCACAGTGTTGAGGTATATCTTGTGGTAACGGCTTTATATATGTTCAGTGCTTTGAGTATGTATCTTGTGATGCGATTTATTGAACGAAAAATTGAAATACCTGGATTCGCATCTCCTTCTGGCTTAGGGGGACACTAGTATGTTTGAATTGAATTTGGATTTTTCTTTTTTATCGCTTCAATTTATCAATGATTATTTAGTCAAAGGCTTTTTATTCAGTTTACGGCTCACTTTATTCGCGACAATTGGCGGCATATTTTTGGGGACCTTAATTGCATTAATGCGGATATCTAATTCCAAATATCTCTCAATTCCGGCCAGGATCTATGTTGATGTTATGCGTTCAATTCCTCTTCCCATGGTTATACTGTGGTTCTTTCTGGTTGTTCCGCTAATTATAGGCAGATCATTAGGTGCAGAAATTTCTGCTTACATCACGTTCATCGCATTTGAAGCTGCCTTTTTTTCTGAAATAGCGAGAGCAGGGATAAAATCAGTAGGCACCGGTCAAGTACATGCCTGCCAAGCACTTGGTATGAGCTATGGACAAACAATGCGTCTAGTGGTGCTCCCACAAGCATTTAGAAATATGCTACCTGTTTTTTTAACACAAACAATTATCTTGTTTCAAGACACAAGTCTTGTTTATGTAGTCGGTGCTTATGATCTACTAAAAGGATTTGAACTTGCAGGTAAAAACTATGGACGTAATATTGAAACCTATTTACTTGCTGCTGTCGTATACTTTGTGATTTGTTTTACACTATCGCAAATTGTTAAATATTATCAAAACAGAATGGCAATTGTTCGTTAATTAAAACGATAATTATAAGGAGAAAATTATGATTACTTTAAATGCCATCTCTAAATGGTATGGCTCAGTCAAAGTATTAGATCAATGCAGTTTAAATATAAAGCAGGGAGAAGTTGTAGTTGTATGCGGGCCCTCAGGATCTGGAAAATCCACACTAATAAAGACTATCAATGCACTAGAACCCATTCAAGAAGGTGAGATATTTGTTGATGGAGTTAGCATACATGATAAAAACGTCAATTTAAACAAGTTAAGAAGTCGTGTTGGCATGGTATTTCAACATTTTGAACTGTTCCCACATTTAACTGTTTTTGAAAATTTATGTTTGGCGCAAATTCATGTGCTTAAACGAGCAAAAAGTGACGCTGCGAAGCAAAGCATAAAATATCTTGAACGAGTTGGTCTGCAGGCTCACAAAGACAAATACCCAGGACAATTATCGGGAGGTCAACAGCAACGAGTAGCAATTGCAAGAGCACTAGCTATGGATCCTATCGTGATGTTATTTGATGAGCCAACGTCAGCATTAGATCCTGAAATGGTAGGTGAAGTACTTGATGTGATGGTTAAACTTGCTAATGAAGGGATGACAATGATGTGCGTGACGCATGAAATGGGTTTTGCACGCAAAGTCGGTTCGAGAATTATATTCATGGATGTAGGGGGTAAAATATTAGAAGATTGTGACAGCGCAAGTTTCTTTGAGCACCCTGAAAAGCGCCTTCCTAGGACACAAGAGTTTTTGTCTAAGATCCTCAATCATTAATTCCAGCTAAACGTTGGTTAAAAGCACTTCAGCTATTGAAAATATGCTGTAAGTGCTTTACGTGTTTGTAATAATCAGCACATTAAGCTATAGCCTTAATTCGGTTACTTAGAAATATTATAATGATTACAGCCTCTTAAAATTACTCTTTTAAGCAGTGCCTGAATCGATAGCAATATTTGATTTAGAACCTTTTTATTAGTATAGGATGGAAAATATCTTTAAAAAAGTAAAATCTTGCGCTCGCAAAGGAAAATCTAAATACTTTTTTCAATTATCTCTAAAATACTACAAAGCTATATTGTTATAAGACTAATTTTAAATCTGTTTAATTAGTGGTTGAAAAGCCCGTTAAAAAATAGACCATTCCAATAAAACCTCTCACTATCTCAGGCTATTTTTTAATTGAGCAATTTAAAAAAATCCACGATAATCAATTGGAAAAGTTTTTATGTTACCAAACATCTTGAAGATTTAACCCTTCTTGTTCTAACGTTTTTATCACGGCATCTCTTTTCATCATGGTATTCATGAAGCGACATAAGTGGCTGTATTTAGAAATATCCATTTTTAAAAAGTGCGTCCAATTAATGACGGTAAAAAGGTAACCATCAGCTACACAATAAGAATCACCTAATAAATAAGTGTTTTTTTCTAAATGTGCATTTAAGTATTCAAATTTTTTGTGGATATTTTCAATTGCAATTGCTTTATATTCTTCAGGAGTCCTTGGGTTATAAAGTGGAGAGAATCCTTTATGTAATTCGGTAGATATATAGTTTAACCAGCTAAGCGCCTTATATCTGTTAATTTGTCCCACGGCAGGTAATAAATTTTTATCACTAGCTAAGTCAGCAATGAATTGAACAATAGCAGCGCCTTCTGTGAGTAATGTACCATCATCTAACATCAAAGCTGGTACCTGACCATTAGGGTTGATTGCTAGATAATTTTCTCCATTTCCCATAACCTTAGTTGCGAGATTAACAGATTCCATAGTATATGGAAGATTAGCTTCATTTAGTGCAATATGTGGTGAAACAGAGCAAGAACCTGCGCTATAAAATAATTTCATAATGTATCCTTATATTTAGTTTAAAGTTGAAAAGCTTACGACCCGAAAAATACCAATTAAAGAAAGAATTACTAAAGAAACGAACTACATATACTTAATATGGTGCCTATTTTATAAAGTTCAAGGCATCGTCCATAACTAATTTTGCAACTAACTCTATTTAAAGAACATTTGCAAGAACAATGCAGAGCTTAATTGGTATGTATTTAAGGTTGATTAATAGTCAACTATTAATCCTGGTTACCTAATTTTATGCACATTATTTTCAGCGAAACTGATGATGAAAATAAGGTTAAAAGGATAGAGAAAACCTTTAAGTTTCTGTGTAGTTGGCGTGCACGATCTCACCCAGAAAGAGATAGTAATACTGCATTATTTCAGTCGGGCATGAAATTATATGTTAAACAATAACTTGGTAAGTAATTGATCGTTAATTAACCTTATGTATTTACGAATGACGGCTAGCTTGCATTTTTTAATTGACTAAATCTACAAAATACTATTTTAAAAGTCGATTTACTTACAAAAAAACAAAATAAATTAAATAATAGGTTGAATATTATTTAATTTAATGTTATTCATATTAAAAATTAATTCCATTAAAATGAGAAAAGGACTTTGCCATGAAAAAAAAAGGAATGTTATTCATATTTATATTGCTAATAGGATTTTCTTCATGGGCTGACAATTCATTTAGATATAATATGAATGAATTGAAAGTCATTGCAAATGAAAAGGTATTCCCTAACAGAATTTTTTATGAAAATAAATCTGAAGGACCTTACAGCGATTGGTTTGATGCAGTTAAAAAAGGAAATTATCATAAAGTTAAAAACCTTATTGAAAATGAACATCCTATAGATGTAAAAGACGAGGCATCACTCGGACAAACAGCTTTAGGTTGGGCTGCATTTATTGGTTATAAAGATATAGTTGAATTATTAGTGAAACACGGAGCTAGTTTAAAAGCCACTGATAATGCTGATGTAAAACATGTTTTTAAATCAGCTATTATGGGTGGAAATATAGAGATTATTGAATATATCTATTCTCTTTCAAAAGATTTTGTGGATATCAATGAGCTTGAGGATGATGGTGAAACCATGTTAATTGTAGCCAGTTATGCTGGAAGATTAGATAGTGTTAAATTTTTATTAGCTAATGGCGCCAATGTTAATATAATTAGTGAGCAAAAACAACATAATGCACTTACTTATGCATGTACTCAAGGTCATGAAGATGTAGTTAATTTATTATTACGCTATGGCGCAATTAATTTTAGAACAGGATTAAATGGTTGCTAAGTAAGCATCCGAGCAACGCATCTAGAATAAGCCTATAAATCCACTAAACTGAGCATAATTTCAACCCATCGAGGATTATGCTTTATGAAAAAATACACAATACAAGAAAAAATCTCGCATTTAGAAGTGCGTGCTACCTCTGGGCTTAAAATGGCTGATTATGCTGCTTTGCATAATATCAATTTTAGCTCATTTAGGTGTTGGTCCTATCATGTAAAAAAGGCCTTGTCAGCTAAATCTATTCATTCCATTCCATTCAAGAAACTCCTGTACATACCACAGATGTGGTTGAGGATGAAATCATCAATAGTGCATCCAAAATTGATACCTCTGCAACGCCAGTATCACAATGTACACCACTGACAGCCTAAAGAGCAGTTGATTGCACTCGTGGTTGATTTATTCAAACGCTACAATTTTGCTGAAGAAAAACTCAAAGCAATGATGATGAAAACATTTGTTCGTAAAAGTGAAGTGAATGATAAACAATTCAATCTATTTTCAGAAGAAGAGTTCTCTGAGCTCGCTTCTTTTATTGAAAGTACTCACTCATGTGATTCTACTGAAGCACCTTCAGACGCCTCCGAGGGTGCGACTGAAAAAGCTGAGTCGAGTACTCCCCCAAAAAAATCAAGTGGTCGTAAGTCATTAATCCCGATTTACCAAGGGAAGAACGTATTATTGATTTAGAGGATAAAACCTGTAAAACATGCTCTAGTGAAATGACGGCTATCAGTGAAGCAATTTCTGAAAAAGTTGATTTTATTCCTGCTAAAATTATTATCATTCGTACTAAGCGCATTAAGTACACCTGCACTTGCTGTCAAACTTTAGTCGCAGCGCCTATGCCTGCAGAAATCATTGATAAAGGCATTCCAACTGATAACCTGCTTGCTGAGATTGTTGCTAAAAAATTCATTTACCACTTGCCCCTTTATAGGCAGCAACATTTGTTTAAAACTATGGGAGTGGATTTTTCACTCAGTACCTTATCAGATTGGGTAGCTGCAGTGGTAAATGCACTTGCACCTCTCGCTGAAAGACTCAAGATATTACTCCTTGAGCAAGAAGTCATTCATGCCGACGAAACTCGCCTCAATATCTTAGATAATCGGCGAGGGAGCTCTATTATTCATGGCTACATCTGGGCTTATGCTTCTAGCATACATTCTAATGTGCGCATCATCTACTATGATTGCACTGACAGTCGTGAGGGTAAACACGCCCAAAATATATTAAAAACCTTCAAGGATAAACTTGTCGTGGACGATTACTCTGGCTATAAAGCCCTGTTTGATAAATATGAATCGATTATTGAAGCAGGTTGCTTTACCGATGTCCGTTGTAAATTTGCTGAAATAGTTAAAGTCGTACCGTATCCATTTGCTCAATATTTTATTAATGAAAGTGCTAAACTTTATCAGATTGAGGATAAATTAAAACTCCTAACACCTGAAGAAAGAAAACGGGGCGCAAAGCAAATTGGTTAAATTCTCTACTAGTGAGAAAGTCCTCAAATGTCGTAGCGGTCGCTTTGACTAAAAAAACGGCGAGAACGGTATGGGCTATTTTGAGTAAAAATAGTGAGTATCGCTGTGAGATGACGATTAAGGAGGCAACCTAAATGACGCGCGTTAAAGCAAATGCTCCCGCAGGGTTCTTAGTCGTGGTGACCTTATCAAGCTAAGGTCACCACGACTAAGATAAAATTAAAAGAAGTGAAGTTTTTTGCTATAAAAAAGAAGTAAATATTAAAGACAATCCAACAGATTCTGCATAAAAAGATAAGCTGATTAACTGTTCGAACCGACATGAGAGAAATCTGTTTAAGACTAAGGCTCCCTAGCAATAAAGCCGTCAAATTGATAAGACCTCATGTGCGAATTTCATCCTGTGCTCAGGCTCAAATAGCCTACAAAGAAGCCGAATATATGGAAGCATTCGAATTTAGTTAAAAATCTCATTTTTTTCTTGCCAATTGGAAGAAGTCCATATTAGGCTGTTAAGTCTGGACGGTTATTGACCGCTTTAGCATCATTTGAAACTGAAGACACACGTGTAATAAAGTATCGATTTTTCTCATTCAAAGACTGAATAGTCGCTTTAGTGTAAAGCGCTGAATCAGCAATTAAATGTTGACTATTCTCAGCAGCTTTTAATGAATCTAGCTGTGATTTAATGATATCTTGGAAAGTCGATTTATCTTCAGCATTGCCACTGAGTACTTCCAAGTATATTGGGATCCCAGCTTGATTTTCAGTGATTAAAGCAACAATGGCTTGGTTAAGTTCAGGTCTATGATCTCGACTATATCCTTGGACAATACGAATGAATTTATCAGTATCACCAGGCGTGTTGTCATTGTAAGCAGTCCCATCGACATGGAAGCTAGTGAAGTCAAGATTGATCGCTTTAGGGGGAATTTTTAGGGTATTAAGCGTTTTAATCGCAAGTTCACTGTAGAGTGAAGAGACGCCATAATCAAAAACAGTATCTAAGGTTCGGCCCAGCACATCATCGTTCAGATGTTTACTATAGATACCAGGCGAAATCAGTAAATCGATAGGCTTATCAGAGAAATATTCAGGAACTAAATAGAGGGCTTGAGAATGAAATCCTAGTGCATTAAGCAACATCGCTGCAACTGCTTGACCATGACAGACATGGTATGGCTTAGTTTTAGGGATGACATGATCAATGTAGTCAATTAACCCAACCTGTTTAATAAAACCAGCAACTAATCCTAGATGCCCATAATCATACACGTTTACATTATCGAAATTCATAATCACCATCCAAAAAGTCACAATTGATCACTTTTTGATCATAATGACAATAACTTAAACTAAAAATGTGATGTAATTCACAAAAAAACATGTTAATTAATCATTTATTGAACCGCAGAATGTCAGATTAACGGTGAAAAAATCAATCCGCAACTCGTTTTGCCTCGTTATGATTTTTTGCAGAATTATGCTTTTATTTAGTCATTAGCAGGATTTTATAAGCGATTAATTTTTTTATTACTTATCTTAAAGATTAGAGTAGCTGAACCTTTGTTGTAAAACTGAACACACTCAAGAATGGTCAAGATAAAAAAGTGGTTCTAACAGTTAAATGAGGAAAGATTGATGAAACATTTAAGGTAATCAACTTGAGTGATAGAAAAGACAAAAACATAGCATATTTAGTGACGATCTTCCACTAGATCATTTTAGCACACAAAAGATACTTGAATCATATTGGCCAAGGTGGCAATCAGAGTTTTTTAAGAGTTAAAATCATACTGTAGCATAAAAAAGTGAATGCAAACTATCCAAAGAGTGGAAAATCATTGTAAAAAAACAGGGTTTTATCATTTTCAATCAAGTGCTTCTGGTTTTTCGTTTGAGTTGATGGTTGGTATTATGATTTTTAACTACAAAGTTTCAAGATCGAATACTTAACTGGTTACCTAATTTTATAGGCATTATTTTAACTGCGCGGGTGATGAAAATGAGAATGAAATTATAGAAAAACTTTAATTTTTTGACTAAATGGGTAGCTAGACCCCATCAAGAACGAGGTAGTAATAGTATTTTATTTCAATTAGGCATTCAATCATGTCCTAATCATAAACTTGGTCGGTAATTAGTTGCTAATTAGCCCTAAGTGCATGCGAATGTTTATTTAGTTTGTTCGTTGGCTTCTGAGAAATTTCAACTGCCTACAAAATTAAAAGTTTAAATTCTCAATCTTATTCGTTAAAAATGCAAGCGGACAGATTAATAAAATTTATAAGGGCATCCTAAATATCAAAATGCCCTTATATTTACATTATTAGGAATCCATGTTTTAAACTTTTACCAAGAAATTGGAATGTCGATGGATTTAGGTTGTCCACTATTTAAATATTGATCTGCAGGACGTATTTCGATTCTATAATATCCTCCTGCATGTTCAGCCTTCACGGGTGGGCTTGGTGGAATAACTCCAGAAGTTGGTATGTTACCCCTTATAAGCTCTAATTGATAAAGAGAATTAATATAGTACCAACTATAAGATGATTGATCTTTAATTATATCAACGCCACCATTATCAAAAGTATAAGTACCATTTATCACCTGGCCTACAGAAGCAAATGCAGGGACATTTATATTTGTCACTCCAATTTGGTTTTTCAAAACAAATATTGGAATTTCAACACTGTTTCCCTGATAACTAAAAGTGATCAAAGAAGAACTTGGCCCAATGACATTTGGGTTCTTACTTATCAGGCCTGATGTCGTAACTATAATATAATTCGTATTAACCGACCATGTTCCTAGCTCATTAATTAATATTTCAGTTCCTAAAGAATAAGAGCCATAAACATTCGCTTGCCTTGCTTCAGAATCTGTAACATATAATACAATAGATTTACTATCGGATCGAATATCAACGAAATATTCCAACGGCATTTCAATTCTTTTTGATTCGCCGGGCAAAGAGTATTGAGAATCAGGGGTTAATTCTAAAATGAAATAACCGCCTGCATATTTGGCGAGTACCGGAGGGCTGGCAGGTACAATGCCAGATTGTACTATTTGTCCTTCAGAAATAATAGTTTCAATACCTTTTGCATCTTTATGTATCCAACGATATTTTGACTGATCTATTAAGTTCTCATTACCATTATTTTCAAACTTATAGGTTCCAGTAATTTGAGTATTTATTTTGCCATTCCCGTTTAAGATAAGATTGGCTATACTAACCTTATTCCTTGAATCGAAGACAATTATTGGTAAATGAATACTTTGTCCATAAATTGAGAAGGTGACAGATGTTGAAAGAGGTCCTTGATGAAGAGGATTCAGGGAAATCTCACCTTGCTGAGTCACTATTATGCTTGCATTATTTGATACCCAGTTGCCATAAGTATTTATTCTATACTCACTACCTAATGAATAAAGCCCAACTGCTGCAACTTCTGTCTTTTGAGTATCACCCACAAGTAAATTGAGTGATTCAGGTATGAATGAAAGTTTTACCAGTTTTTCTAACGCAAAATTTGTTTTTATAGTGTCTGCGGTATTTCCATATTGATCTTTAGGTATTAACTCAAGCACAAATTCTCCTCCTGCATGTTCTGGTGTGATCAGTGGACTTTGTGGAATTTTTCCAGATGTCGAGACTACTCCGCTGTTCAATTCCTGTAGTGTTCCATTAATGGTCTTAAATAGCCAGCGATATTCCGAACGATCCTCAATAGTTAGTGAAGAATTATGGGAAAATTTATAAGAACCTGATAAAGTACTATTTAATTTACCATCTCCTTCTAGTTTAATATCTGAGATTGATAGGTCCACAGGTACCACATTAACAGGTATTCGCAAAGATTTATCTAAAATAGTAAATATGATTTCAGCTGAAAAGGCATTTCTTGGTTCACCTGCATAATTTACTATTCCTTTATTTGAGACTGTAATACTTGGATGTGTAGAGGTAAACTGGCCAAATTCAGTGATATCTTTATTAGTATGAGTAAAATTACCATTTATCTTCAACGCTTTTTGTTCATTTATTCCGGTATAAAAGGCAAGTTGACTAGGAGTGCTATTAATAGAATCTAGCTTATCAGACATTGATGAGACCGTTTGTTTTTCTCCTTGCGTATTATTTTGATCGATAGCTGTTACTTCTAAATAAAGAAGTTGTCCACTAGATTCAATATTAACAGTCCAATCTGTTTTGATCTTGCCAGGTGTTACTACTTTTGAGTTTTCAAATGTTTTTTCCTGTCCATTATTTTCAATCACATATAAACGATAAGCTGAATTATCTTCTAGATTATCATAACCTCTAGAATCGAATACATAGGTTGCCTCAACAGGCGTAAATAGTGCTTGATTTGATGTTATTTTTAATTCTTTAATCGCTGCAAAAGGTAACATAGCAGTTACTTGGATTTCTGCTTTTTTGTCTAATATGGTATAGGTTAAAGTAGCTGAATCTTTATCTTGTAAATCATCAGAGACAGTTAATTTACCTGCACTATCAATCTTAAATTTATTGTTGTTGCTCGTCCAACTTCCTCTTGTTGTATTGATTTCTTTTTCATCATTTGAAAAGGTAATATCAGCTTGAAGTTGTATATGTGTATTTTGATTTATGATCCAATCGATAGAAGAATAGTTTAATTTTATTTCTTTTATGCCAAGAACTTTAATCTCTTTTGTCGTTGGAGTATTTCGTCTGTCAATATCGTCAACCGCAGTGACATCTAAAGCAATATTAGTACCTACAAAGTTATTCATCGGTATACGGATTGGTGGGATGTTGCCACTGGATTCAATAATGCCTTTTCCAAGAGTTTGTATTTGATTGTCTTTGTCTAAATGATACCAATGATATTCAGATTTATCTATCGCATTAGTTCGTCCTCCATCATTGAATTGGTATGAAGCAATCAATTGTTCATCTGGGAAAGGAAAACCAATGATTTTAAGATCTTCAATGCTAGGCTGTTTGAAAAGCTCATTATTTATGTTTTCTGTATCAATTGTTTTTGCTATACCGACATTATATAAATCATTTTTAAAAATAATTGGAAGAGCTGAAACTTCAATGACCCGATTGAGATCATCTTGAGTTAATGGTAATGAAAAGGGTGATAAAGAAAAATCAGGATCATCAAAAGTAGCCTTACTAGCCGTTGTACCTTTATTTCCCCACCAGAAACGTATTTGAAAATCATAAGGCTCTTCTGTATTTGGGACTTCATCATAAATTAATTCGATTTTTTCACCTAGCGCGAATAAACCTGTTAATTTTAAATTGTTAATTTCAGGTCTTTGTTGTGTTTGCTTTACTTCTTGAAAAAAATAATCTTTTATTGGTTCGCCTTTTATCCCTTGATTATTTAAAGGTTTGTTATCTCCTGGCTGTGAGGGTTCTTGAGAAAAAAAATAGTTTAAATCCCAATATTTTAATTCTTGACCTTTACTAGGAAGTCCTGTTTTAGATTTTGGAGTATAGATAAAACCTATCCGTTTTCCTTCAGCAAATTTTGGGATAATTAAAGTAGAATCAAAAGAGGAAATAGAATCATTGGAGTTATTTATTTCAAAAAAATTATCCACTGAATTTTCAGCTAATGTGTCTGATGCAATTGGAGTAGTAAACAGATCGTCCCAAGAATTAACTAATGTCCAATCGCCTAACTTAGGCTCTAATAGATACCAAGTTAGATCTGAATTATTTATGTCACAAGAGTCTCCATCATGGTCAATCTGCATAAAAAAGTTGCGATCTTCCGATTTTGATTCGTTGCCTTCGCAGAACGAAAATGGAATAGTTATCTCACTACCAGCAATCAACTGTGCATTCATGTTTGCATCAAATAAATAACTATTGGATTTTATATGGGTACCTATCGATTTGATATAGGGTGGATGGCCGATAATCGGTTTTGTTTGTAATGTGTTTCCTAATTGAATTTCTGACAAAACAGTCAGCGGTAAAAATAAAATTAAGAGTAGAATCCAAGATCTCTTCATATAAATCCTTTTAAAATGAAATACGCATTAAGATTACATAAATATGTAATAAATTAGTTAATTTTGCTTATAGTCAAATAAAATTTAAATATAATTAATCCGGATAATCTAACATAGTAATATTTTACCAAGTAATTATTTTATTTCTTTGGCTAAAAATTCTTTTTATTCAATAGGTTGAATTGCTTTGATTGTGTAAGCATAAGTTAATTTCTTTTAGTTTAAATCATAAAACTTACAAAAAAAAAGGGATGGTTTTTCTTAACTTTACAGTAATATTTTTATCAATTATTTCCAGAGAAAGATATTATTGTTAACTTAAATCAACTGTATGGCATTAATTTAAATTTTTATGCATATTAATTAACTAAAGCAATGCAACAGTGCTTTCTAAAAAACTTTAATGATTGATTAATATGATAAATTAATTTAAAGAAATTAAACAATTGAGATAAGCCGATTTTGTTATATTTTGTATAGACAAAAAATGTTAGTGGTTTTTATTTTATAAAGAGCCCCTTAAAAATCATTTTTTACAATAAAGCTAAAACTTTAATAAAACCTTAATGAGGGGTTGTTAACATTTTGTTTAGGTATTTGAATCAATTTACATTCAAGATAAAAAAATAAAGGGGAATGATATGTTTTTTAAGAAAAGAAATATTTATATAAGCTTGTTTTTTATTATTGTGGGTTGCGATAATAATAACAATAGTGGTTATGTTTATGAAGCAGGTGATGAAAACAAAGTACCTCATGTTGATGATTTAACTAAAATCTAAAAATTGTACTGGTATACTGATTTCGGACACTCATTAAGAGGTGATAGAATGAGTATCATTAAATAATGAGGGTAAAATTATGACCAAGAAAACAAGGCGTGTTTTTAGTACTGAATTCAAACTTGAATATGTCAAATTAGTGACTGAGCACAATCATTCGGTACAAGAAGCGGCTCAAGCCATGAATGTGAGTTTATCTGGACTAGGCAAATGGGTTAAACAGTATAAAGATGAACAAAATGGCAAGGTAGCATCGGGTTCAGCGATATCTCCAGAACTAGTTGAAATACAGAAGCTTAAAAAAGAAATCGCAAAGCTTAAACTACATAATGAAATCTTAAAAAAGGCTTCAGCTTTGCTCATGATAGACACGCTGAACAATTCTTGATAATCAAGAAACTCGAGCAAAGCTACCCAGTACACACATTATGTTAAGTATTTAACGCCAATAGCAGTAGTTATTATTACTGGCGAGAATGCATTGGTGCTATTAATAAAACAGAGGTTGAATTACGCAGTTTGATAAGTGAAGCCTTCATTGAGAGTCGGGGCTCCGCTGGGGCAAGAAGCATATCGGATATGATTTATCATTCAGATGGCATTCGTTATTCGCGCTATATCATTAATAAGCGAATGAAATTAATGGGATTGATCAGTAAGCAAGCATTAATACACAAATACAATTTGGCAGATACTGAACATGTTGATATTCCGAATCATTTAGATAGACAATTTGCTGTCACTGAGCCAAATCAAGTCTGGCTTGGAGATGTGACTTATATTTGGACAAGCCAAGGTTGGTCCTATCTCGCTGTAGTGATGGATCTTTTTGCACGTAAACCGATTGGATGGGCGATGTCAAAATCACCTGACAGCAATCTGACATGTAAAGCGTTGAACATGGCTTTTGAAGCAAAAGGCAGACCTACTGGGATGCTTTTTCATAGCGACCAAGGCACCCATTATGCAAGCAAGCAATTTCGTCAGCTGCTCTGGAAATATCAAATCAAGCAGAGTCTATCAAGGCGAGGAAACTGTTGGGATAGTAGCCCTATGGAGCGTTTTTTTAGGAGCCTTAAAACTGAATGGGTACCAAAACTTGGCTATGATAATTTAACGGCAGCTAATCAAGATATAGTGAATTATACCGTAAAGTATTACAGTGGTGTCAGGCCCCATAGTTATAACTGTGGCCTGACACCAAATAGAAAAAAGCAATTATTTTGGGAAACCTCTAAGAAAGTGTCCTAAATTAGTTGACCACTACATAGTGAATGAACCTTATACGATGAAATTTGATAGTGGATTAGTAATTTCAGGTAAAACAGATAAGCTAGGACGAACGAAGATGGCATACACCCCACAAGAAGAAAATATTGCGCTCACTCGCCCTGAAAATCCCCCACTCAAAAAAGAACAGTATTATCGGGCCTCAGATAATCAGCAAGTCGAGCGTGTGATGGAATTTAAGGAGTGAAACATGACTGAAACTAATATCTGCCCAGCTATAACCACGATAAAATGCACGATGGAGCGCGTTGAGTTACCAGATTTGAAAGATCAATGGTATCTCGCTGAAAAAGCAGAATTCGCAATGCGCCTACCTAAAGAAATCATTGTTAAGCGTACCGCACGCTATCTAAAACAAATCGTTATGAGTGGGCTCATTCGTATTGAAGAATATAATCAAGACTACTTATGGCCTTATAAGGCTGAAGTTATTTTTTCCATGGTCTATCCGACGCCCATCCCGATGTTAGCAACGAGTGAAGCCTCTTGGAAAAAATACCCTAAAAATAATCTCCCCCACTCAAGTAATCCGTTTGCCATGCCGGCGCTTGAGAAGGCGATGATGCGAGGATTTAGAGGGATCAGGAGGCCTGATATTATCTTGGTTAAAAATGAGTCTCTTAGATCAGGGGGAGATTAAACTTTTGCCAGCTTCATCAGCATTTAAAATCATCCCCTTGTTAAATTGAAT
>NZ_JBHLXE010000028.1:0-511 GCF_042432445.1 Thorsellia kenyensis
AGTTATCGATCAAAATAAAACACGCTATTACAGTGTTAACTCCTCAACTCAACAAGGTAATTATAACAATGATGGTGCTACAGGACTAAATTCGATGGCTATAGGTATTAATGCCAGTGCAAGTGGGGATAAAAGCACAGCGCTAGGTTTTGGTACAACAAGTACAGGATTTGCTAGTCTTGCTTTAGGTACAAATGCTCAAGCAAATCAGCTTAATAGTATCGCCTTAGGAGCAGGCTTAGGGACTATAATTAATGCAATAAATAGTGTAGGCATAGGAAGTGATGTCACTGTTGGTTCAGGATCGTCTGAAAGTGTAGCGATCGGAAGCTTCGGAAAAATTGGTACAGGTTCTGCATCTAGTATCTTATTAGGTACACAAAATGAATTAGGCAATAATGCTGATAATGCGATAGGCATAGGTTCAAATATTTCCATAGCAGATTCAGCCAGTTCTTCTATAGCCATAGGCATTGATAGTATAGTTAATTCAGCAGACAGTATCGCTATT
>NZ_JBHLXE010000029.1:0-1678 GCF_042432445.1 Thorsellia kenyensis
AGACAATGTATCGATTGGTACAGGCTCGATTGACAGTCTTGCTTTAGGCAGCAGCGCTGCTATAGGCACCGGCTCAGAAGGGAGCATTTTATTAGGGTCAGAAGGCTCCTTAGGTAATAATGCCGATAATGCGATAGGGATAGGTTCGAATGTCAGTGTTGGAGAACTAGCCAGTTTATCTATCGGCATAGGTTCAGGGGCTCTTATAGAAGCAGCGACTAGTGTTGGTATAGGAGATAATGTATCGATTGGTACAGGCTCGATTGACAGTCTTGCTTTAGGCAGCAGCGCTGCTATAGGCACCGGCTCAGAAGGGAGCATTTTATTAGGGGCAGAAGGCTCCTTAGGTAATAATGCTGATAATGCGATAGGGATAGGTTCGAATGTCAGTGTTGGAGAATTAGCCAGTTTATCTATCGGCATAGGTTCAGGGGCTCTCATAGAAGCAGCGACTAGTGTTGGTCTAGGAGATAATGTATCGATTGGTACAGGCTCGATTGACAGTCTTGCTTTAGGCAGCAGCGCTGCTATAGGCACCGGCTCAGAAGGGAGCATTTTATTTGGGGCAGAAGGCTCCTTAGGTAATAATGCCGATAATGCGATAGGTATTGGCTCAAATATTAATATACTTGATGGGGCTGTTGCTTCTATAGGTATAGGTGCAAATACTATTATTAGATCTGAAGGAAGTATTGCTGTCGGAGATGGTGTGAGCATAGGTAATAATGCCATAGATTCATTAGCTTTAGGAGCTGGAGCGAGAATTCTTGATGGAAGTAGTGATTCTTTAGCTATAGGTGCTGGAACTCTAGTAGATGCATTAGGATCGATAGCGTTGGGTGCAGGATCTCAAACAGATAGAAATTATGTTCTATCAATAGGATCAGGGATTGAAGGCGATATTTTAGAAAATAGAATTATAGCGAATGTAGGCGTTGGTATTCTTGATACTGACGCAGTCAATTTAGGGCAAGTTAACCAACTGATAGGGGACAATAAAGCTTACTATTATAGTGTTAAAGCAACTAGTCAACAAGGTAATTACAATAATGATGGTGCTACAGGACTAAATTCGATGGCTATAGGTATTAATGCCAGTGCAAGTGGGGATACAAGCACAGCGCTAGGTTTTGGTGCAGCAAGTACAGGATCTGCAAGTCTTGCTTTAGGTACAAATGCTCAAGCAAATCAGCTTAATAGTATCGCCTTAGGAGCAGGCTTAGGGACTATAATTAATGCAATAAATAGTGTAGGCATAGGAAGTGATGTCACTGTTGGTTCAGGATCGTCTGAAAGTGTAGCGATCGGAAGCTTCGGAAAAATTGGTGCAGGTTCTGAATCTAGTATCTTATTAGGTACACAAAATGAATTAGGCAATAATGCTGATAATGCGATAGGCATAGGTTCAAATATTTCCATAGCAGATTCAGCCAGTTCTTCTATAGCCATAGGCATTGGTAGTATAGTTAATTCAGCAGAAAGTATCGCTATTGGTGAAGGAGTAAATATAAGGAACAATGCACTAAATTCTTTATCACTGGGCAATAATTCAAGCATTGGCAATGGCGCTAATAACTCAATGGCTTTAGGATTTAATGCTGAAATAGGCGACCTGGCTGCATTATCTATTGCTTTTGGTAACAATGCCCTGGTGAATGCTGCGCAAAGTGTCGGTATA
>NZ_JBHLXE010000030.1:0-687 GCF_042432445.1 Thorsellia kenyensis
CGAGTCAACCACAAAGTTAAAGTTGTCACTTGGCTCTGAGGTATTACCCGCTTTATCCGTCTCTGTTACCGTAATGTTTTGCGGCCCTTGTTTGAGGCTTAACGTGTAACTCCAACTACCATCAGCATTCACTGTCGCTAGACCGACTTTAACGCCATTATTATAAATGGTCACCACGCTGTCGCCTGACTCGGCCTGTCCTCTTAACACCGGCGTTTCATCATCAATGATACCGCCTCCCTGAACAGGACCTTGTTTATCACCCACACTGTCAGTCAGGCTTGGCATTAACGGTTTACTCGGTGCGCTACCATCGAAGTTAAAGATGTAATCACCGGTTGGATCTGAATCTTGTCCTGCTGCATCTTTAGCTACAGCGGTTACTTTATACTGACCACTTTCTGACACTTCATTTTCAGGAATCGTGATAGACCACTTACCATCCGCACCTACTTTTTGCTCTGCCACCGGCTTACCATTCACTCGAAGTATAATGGTAACACCCGCTTCCGCACGACCACTCACAAGCAAGGTTGCATCGTTCGTCAAGCCGCCTGGTTGTACTATCGTTGAACCATTCGCTTCTAAATAGTTATCTGTTAGGGTGTCAATCGTCGGCTCTGCTGGTTTTTGTGCAATCACATTGAAGTTCCAAGGTGTGGTTTTGTTACCTTCAACACCTGACGC
>NZ_JBHLXE010000031.1:0-505 GCF_042432445.1 Thorsellia kenyensis
TGATAAGGTGCTGAGTGAAAAATCCACGCCCATTGTTTTAAACAGCTGTTGCTGCCTATAAAGAGGTAAGTGGTAAATGAATTTTTTAGCAACAATCTCAGCAAGCAGGTTATCAGTTGGAATGCCTTTATCAATGATTTCTGCAGGCATAGGCGTTGTAACTAAAGTTTGACAGCAAGTGCAGGTGTACTTAATGCGCTTAGTACGAATGACAACAATTTTAGCTGGAATAAAATCAACTTTTTCAGAAATTGCTTCACCCATAGCCGTCATTTCACTAGAGCATGTTTTACAAGTTTTATCTTCTAAATCAATAATACGTTCTTCCCTTGGTAAATCGGGATTGATGACTTTACGACCACGTGATTTTTTTGGGGGAGTACTCGACTCAGCTTTTGCTGGCGCATCCGCAGATGTGCCTAGAGTAGCTTCAGTAGAGTCACATGAGTGAGTACTTTCAATAAAAGAAGCGAGTTCAGAAAACTCTTCTTCTGTAAATAGATTG
>NZ_JBHLXE010000032.1:0-964 GCF_042432445.1 Thorsellia kenyensis
TAGGGTATTTCCTAAGCTACCTTTGAACAGTAAGGTGTTGTCTTTGGTTTTGAAGTCACCTTGTACACCTGTGTCATCGGTAATCGTGTCGAAGGTGATGCTGTTTTGTTTGACATAACTTCTATCAATTTCTAATACTTGGGTATCTTGCGCGCCACCATTACCTGCTTTATCGAACACTTGTGCAATCAAGTTATATGTACCATTCGGGAATGGTCCGATATTGACTGTCCAATTCGTGCTGTCTGTAAAGGTCACGGTGTACCATGTCTTACCATTATCGATAGAGACTTTCACTAGGTCATTACCAATAGCAGAAGACACTTTACCTGTCACATCAAACTTATCTGCCGCTGTTTTGTAATCACCCGGGATGCCTGTATCTGGAGTGACTCCGGTAATATCAACCGTCTTAGTGATGGTCGGTGCAGTTGTATCAACGATAACTAACTGCTCAGCTGAAGCGCCTTCATTCCACGCCGCATCCACTATGCGTACTTTAACGTCATAGTTACCTTGATCGAAATAACGGTTACTGTTTTCATAGAACCACTCAGTACCATTGATGACTGTCGCATATTCCCAACTTTGGCCACCATTGAAGCTTATCAATACTTTCTCACCTTGCGCTAAGCTTCTGTCAAAGTGACCATCAAAACGTAAGGTATTTGAGTTAGTCACAAAGTCATCCGCTATGCCCGTGTCTGGCGTAATCGAATCAATATAGATTTGATTCGATTTGCTCGGTGCTAGGGTATCTACTGTCACAACTTGACTGTCTGTGCTACCAGGGCTGCCAACTGAGTTAACAATACGAACATCAACGGTATGGTTACCCTCTGTCAATACTCGGCTTTCAAATCCTCTGTATGTCCAGCTGTTGCCACTGATGTCTGACGCCGGCACTTTAATCCAATTTTCGCCATCAATACGGATTTCAATGCTCTCACCTACACCTAATGGA
>NZ_JBHLXE010000033.1:0-73342 GCF_042432445.1 Thorsellia kenyensis
ACTTCCGCCTAATTGGCCTTGGTTTGCTGTTAATACAATGTCACTTAAGCCTGAATTCTCAGCGCTAGGTACATAAGTATCTACAATGAAATCAATCGATGTCTTATCTCCCATGTTACCCGTACGGCTAACTGGCGCGATTTTGATGGTATTCGAACCTTCAGGTAATGCATCAACCAATTGATAGCTCCACTGACCATCAGCACCCACTTTCGCACGCCCTATTTCAGTATCACCCACAAAAATGGCCACTTCATACACACCCTCAGGTGCAACACCCTGTACAGTAGGTAAATTATCATCTGTTGTGCTGTTCGCTGTCACCGCTTTTTTACCATTCGGGCTTGTGCTTTCATTCACATCATCTATCACCTGCCAGCTGTCAGGAGACAGGGCCGATGGGGCAGGACGTGTATCAACATTTAAGATAAATGGTGGGGTTAATTCACTCTCATTCCCTGCTTTGTCGGTTACACTGAACTGAATATTATTTTCACCATCACCTAACTCAATAGACGGAGGTAATTCAAAACTCCAGTTACCATCAGCATCTACTTTAGGCACTACATCGTTCGGACCAAATGTCTGTTTTTGACCATTAACATACACGTTAACCGTACCATCTGGCTCACCTTGACCTGCGAAGCTTGGCTTATTATCATCAGTGTAGTCGCCGTTTTTAAGTGCACCTTGAACATCACCTTGATCATCACCTGCATTTTCATCAACTAGCGGAGTATTTGGTTTGGTGGTGTCTACAATCACAGGGAATGATTGACCATTACCTGTATTGCCCGCTTTATCTTGTGGTTTTACGCTGATGTTGTAATCACCTTCTGGCAACTTGCCATTCTCAGGGATTTGTATTTCAAAGTTACCATTTTCATCAAAACTACCGCCTAATTCGCCATCGCGTTTAGGGTTAGGAGAGAATACATAGGTATCATCGGCTTTACCGTCACCATCACGGTCGATTTCGACCACGACATTCTCGCCTGGCTTACCTTTACCTTTAATAATCGGTGTGCCTGTACCTAAATCACCGCTCTCAGGATCACGTCCATCAATCAACACATCTTCAAATTCATCAGGTGGAGTTTTATCCACATTCATTGGGAATTTGACTTCAGGGCCTATATTGCCGGCTTTATCTTCAGGACGAACAGTGATAGTAGAATCACCTTCAGGGAGTTTATAATCAGGAGGGAAAGTCAACTCAAAATTGCCTTCTTCGTCAAAATCACCTTTTATTTCGCCATCACGTTTAGGATCGGCTGAGAAGACAAATTTATCATCAGGTATACCATCATTATCACGGTCGATTTCCACGATAATATTTTCACCAGGCTTACCTTTACCTGTGATTGTTGGAGTATCAGTACCGATATCCCCATCAGGATGACGGCCTGGGATAGTTAAGTTTTCTAATGCACTTGGTGGCGTAGTATCTACAATCAGAGGAAAATCTGTACCTGGACCATTATTACCAAAGTTATCTTGTGGTTTTACTGTAATGTTCGCATCGCCTTCACCGATTGAACCATTTTCTGGCAATTGTATTTCAAATGAACCATCTGGATTAAATGTTCCAGGATATTGTCCATCTTTAGGATTAGGCGAAAATACATAAGTATCATCTGCTTTACCATCACCATCACGATCAACTTCCACCACCACATTATTACCAGGTTTACCTTTACCTGTAATGGTCGGTGTTGAAGTACCGATATCCCCATCAGGATGACGGCCTTGAATGACAATGTCTTCAAGTGCAGGAGGTGGTTCAACATTATTGGTATCAATATCCTTACCATTGACTACATAAAATGCAGCTCCAATGATAGCAGCTCCGATACCCACTAATGTGGCAAGAAGGACGGCATCATGCGAGTCGGCTTCAAATTGACCAAATGCGCTGGTGTCTACAGCAAAACTAGCTCCAGTGAAAGAAGCAGTTACTGTTTGATCTGGTGCTAAATCTATCAGTTTTGCTCCATCAGCTAAAGCCAGCTCAGTTACTGTACCTGCTTTGGTGACAGCAGTAATTTTTACTGAGCCATCAGTTAAATAATAATTTTCAAGGACGATGACTTCTAAAGGATTTTCGCTGACGATTAGCTCTAAATCATCTCCTTTACGAACAGCCTTAATGGTTTTATTGGGTAAACGATGAGTTGATGTCGTTTTGCCGATGATGACAACGTCTCCATTAGCAACACTGATATTAGTTTTACCTGAAACTAATTTAGAAGAAACTGTATTTTGTACGGGATTCGTTTTGATCACTTTAATATCTGGCATTGATTTTTCCTTAATATTCAAATAGTGAAAAGTATGTGTGGATTATAATTTTAAATAGTAAAAATATGATTCCTTATGTAATAAAAATAGAAATTCATTATATATTGTAACTTTTATATACACAAAAATTAAGGAAATTTACAGAATTATTTGCATTGTTGATTATTTTTTGTACTACATGTACATTTAACACTCACATTGTATTATAGGTTTTAAAAGCAATGTCTATATATTTCTGCCTTGAATTAGCTATTATTGGCCCATCAAATTGATTCTAAAGACCTTATAAGCTAATTATTTTGAATGTTTATTTCAACTTTAAAAATATCTATGAATATCTAAGGTCAATTATGTTGTTACAAATAAAGTAATCATCTGACACATCAATAATATATTTAAAAAAATATTGAGCATAAAATCATTTCTTCACTATTTTTGATTAAGTTTCTCTACATGAATGATCAGCGGATAAACGAATCAGTAGTCTTTAGAAAAATAGAGATAAATTTATTTCTGGTAAATGCACATCTAGTAATTACGATTATATTTATGAATTTTGATGAACATCTGGAATTGGCTGGAATTTATAGAATTAGACGACAAGGTAAACTGAAAAATAACAATATAAACAGAAAAAGCTTAACTATGTACAAATATTGCTTAATTGATAATCTCAATCCAGCACTTAGTGTTTATAATGAGTAAACTTGAATGCCATAAGTAACATCATCATGCTATGGCTTTTATGGTAAAGGGGAATATAATAGATATACAAAACTGGCTAAAAATTATTGTTACATCGAATGTAATTAATCGCATAACCATGACAATCACTGTAGGCTATTAAATAAATAATTTTATTATAAGAGTACTTTGAATTTCTGTATAAATTTTAAACTCGCGCGTTTAATCATCATTTTAATGATTTAAAAACAAAACGCATACAAAACACCAGCGTTTTGGTATAAATATTAATATAAAAATTTATTTATTTATTTGGGAATTGTATAAAAATAAGTATAAACTCATATTTTAAGAAATTACAATTTTTTGTTTGCAGATCTTCTAGTTGCATTTAAGAGGAAAACAACTGCTAGGCTTAGATCTTAAAATTAGAAAGGTAAATTCATCTACTTTCATTAAATTTAAATATTTTCAATAAATTAAAAAATAAGGCGATTGTAATGAGGGACGGTTCAACTTTGTTTTCTGTGGGTATATTTTATGGTTCATCAACTTGTTATACTGAAATTGCTGCAGAAAAAATTGCACATGAAATTGAAAAAACACTTAAAAATAAAGATTTGAAAGAAAATTTTTCTGTTTCTATTTTTAACACCAAAGAAACTCCACTCCAAAAAATAGAAGAATTTGACTGTTTGATATTAGGAATTTCAACATGGGATTTTGGTGAAATACAAGAGGATTGGCTCAAACAATGGCATGAAATTGGTAATCTTAAATTAGATAATAAAATTGTTTCACTATTTGGTCTAGGTGATCAAGAAGGCTACGGTAATTGGTTTTTAGATGCAATGGGATTACTCTACAATCAATTAAATCAATTCGTTATTCACTGGTGTGGTTTTTGGCCAACAGATGGATACAACTTTACAAGCGTTTTACCGATAACAGAAGATAAACAGTTATTTGTCGGATTAGCGCTTGATGATGATAGCCAATATGAATTAACGGATCAAAGAATTGAAAAGTGGAGTGAGCAGGTCGTTTCAGAATGGTTAGATATTCTTGCTTGACTAGCAAAATTCACCAATTTATTGTTTGTTATAAAGCTCAATATTTCTAGATTAATTTGCTATACAATCATAAAAATTTGTTCTTTTTTACCAGGAAATTCTTCACTTATATTCCTGGTAAAAAATCTATTTATACTATTTACTGGCCTCATCTTTGTTATCAATCCATTGACCATCAACATAATATAAAGCTAAGGCGCTAGGCTTACCATTCACTTCAGAAGAAATATACTGTTGTTTATTTTTTCTACTGTAACGAACATAAGTCCTGTTGCCATCTTTATCTCTTAAAGGCGCAGAGGTAAAATATTTAAATTTTTCAGGCAATCTATCTTCAAAGCGTTTTAGTTCGTCAACATACGGAGCTCGAGTTTCTCTAGATTTTGGGAAATTATGTGCAGCTAAAAAAATACCCGCAGCACCATCCCTTAAAACAAAATATGCATCAGATTTTTCACAGAGCAATTCAGGCATATGCACAGGATCTTCTTTAGGTGGTGCTATTTCGCCATTTTTGAGGATTTTTCGAGTATTTTTACAAGAATCATTTGAACATCCCATGTATTTACCAAATCGGCCAGATTTTAAGTGCATGTCACTTTGACACTTATCACATTCCACAACAGGACCATCATAGCCTTTAATCCTAAACTCACCTTCTTCAATTATATAGCCTTCACAATTTGGATTATTTCCACAAACATGTATCTTCCTATTATGATCAACTAAATAACTATCCATTGCAGTGTCACATTTTGGGCAACGTTTACGTGCCAATAATGCTTTAGTCTCTGCATCTTCTGACTCTAAGATATTTAATAACTCACTTTGAGCTATCAAGTTAATTGTAGATTTACAGCGCTCTTTTGGAGGTAATGCATACCCTGAACAACCTAGGAAGACACCTGTACTTGCTGTACGTATTCCCATTTTTCTATTGCAAATAGGACAATCTATACTTGTTAATACGACACTATTAGGTTCCATCCCTCCTTCTGATTCATCTTTATCTGCGATTGCTAATTGGGCTGAGAAATCAGTGAAAAATGTATCAAGTACTTTTTTCCAATTAGCCTCAGCTTTAGCAATTTTATCTAAGTTATCTTCCATCTTAGCAGTAAAATCATAGCTCATTAGCTCATTAAAACTTTTTTCTAATCTATCGACAACAATTTCCCCCATCTTTTCAGCATAAAACCGACGGTTTTCAACACGAACATATCCTCTGTCTTGAATAGTTGAAATGATAGAGGCATAAGTCGAGGGCCTGCCAATTCCTCTTTTTTCTAATTCTTTAACTAAAGAGGCTTCACTGAACCTCGATGGTGGTTTAGTAAAATGTTGCTCTGGTAAAATTTCTTTTAAATTTAATATTTCATTTAACTGCACAGAAGGTAATGTTTTATCCTCTTCAGACTTGCGAATGACTTGTAATACTTTTGTCCACCCATCAAATTTTAATGTGCGTCCTTTAGCTTTTAACGAGTAGTCTTTTGCAGTTACTGTAATTGTTGAAGAATCATACTGCGCGGCTGTCATTTGGCAGGCTAAAAATTGACACCAAATCAATTGGTATAATCTTTGCGCGTCAGTTTCCATATCAGTCAAAGAGCCTGCTAATTTTTCAATATCAGAAGGCCTTATAGCTTCATGGGCTTCTTGCGAATTTTCTTTATTTCCATAAATGATGGGTTTTTCTGGCAAATAAAGTTCACCATAGAACTTGCTGATATGATTTCTAGCCATAGCAATCGCATCTTGGCTTAAATTGGTCGAATCCGTACGCATATAAGTTATATGGCCTGATTCATAAAGCCTTTGAGCTAACATCATTGTCTTTTTGACACCAAAACCTAATCGGGTACTTGCAGCTTGCTGTAAAGTAGATGTTATAAAAGGAGCACTGGGCTTACTACTGGTTGGCTTAGCTTCTATGGCGGAAACTTTAAAATCTGCATTTTTAAGAGTCTCAACAATTTTAGACGCTTGTAACTCATTCTCTATTTTGAGTAATTTATCTTTAAAATGCAAAAGCTCAACACTTAAAGGAATATGTGCTGATTTAACATTTAAATCAACATGCACTCGCCAAAACTCTTCAGGAGTAAAGGCTTTAATTTCTTTTTCACGCTCTACAACAAGTCTAACAGCAACAGATTGAACTCTTCCTGCAGAGAGCCCTCTAGCAACTTTTTTCCAAAGCAATGGAGATACCATATAACCGACTACTCTATCCATAAAACGTCTTGCTTGTTGGGCATTAACACGATGAGTATTTACTTCACTAGGTTTTTTAAACGCCTGCTGAATGGCATTTTCTGTAATTTCATTAAATACAACACGACTGAACCTAGAATCATCTCCCCCAATAAGTTCTTGGAGGTGCCACGCTATTGCTTCTCCTTCTCTATCCAAGTCGGTTGCAAGATAGATATGATCAGCTTCTTTAGCTAGCTGTTTAAGTTCAGTAACAACTTTTTCTTTGCCAGGTAAAACTTGATAGTCAGCCTTCCAATTGTTGTAAGGATCGACACCCATTCTACGAATTAAGGCAGCAGTCGGAGAACTTTTAATTATTTTCTTTTCAGTTTTCTCTTTTTTGTTTTTTGCGGTTGTTTCTTTTTTAAGACTCCCACTCGTAGGCAAATCACGCACATGACCTACACTAGATTTTACAATAAATTCTTTTCCAAGATATTTATTTATGGTCTTCGCTTTTGCTGGAGATTCCACTATAACTAGGGACTTACTCATATTTTCACCTAATACCTAATTTAATTTCAGAATTTGGAACCATAACCAAATTCTGGTTATTTTTATCATTTATTACACGATATAATTGATAATCATGCCATCAAAACTTTTATATTAGTAATGCCTATATAATATAGTTTAACACCAATACTTTAAACAACGGCTTTAATCAAGCATGACTACTTTAGAATTTAATACAATAAAGTATAACTTCACCTTTCTCTTTTTTCAAAATATCATATCACACACTTAAATGATATATATTGCGTATATCATCTATAAAAAAATCAGTTTATCAATTATTAAAAATTAAATATTAGATAAATTTATCCAACAAATAGTATACGTTGAACTAAGTTTTAGCCCTTCTTTTTCTTCATTTTTGTGTAATAAATCAAATTTAGTAATAATTTTATCGCATATAAATTAGAAAATTTGATACAATAAACCATTAAAAAATAATCGCATGGATTATTTATACTTTTTAATCATGTGGTTATATTTTACCATAACTAGCTCGATGATTTTTTTATCAGATTTTTCACATCCAATAAATAGACAAAGTGACTTCATGAAAAAATTTACCTTCATATCAATTTTCATTCTTATACTTTTTAGTGCTTATTTTGGATTTGGATATTATGCTAATCATGTCTCCAAACAGAAAATTGAAGACACATCAGAAAAAATTAATGTTTTTCTTTCTTCTGATAAAAGAATTACCTCTCTCAATAAAACCATCACATTAAAAACCAGTTTAGAAGAAAAAAGTCTATTCAAAAGTGTTTATAAGTTAACTTTCGAAATTTCTGATAATAATGCTAATCCAAATGATAGAAATGCAAGAAAACGACTGACCTTGAACCTTACTTCCGAAAATGGTTTATTTCCTCTGTCAAATCTGAAGAATTTTAATTTTTCGCCTGTTGTTAACAAAATGACTCTTGAATTTCCTGCTAATTTATTGTCGAAAGACTTTTTAGATAGGGGAGATGTTGATAAGAGTGTTCCGCTCGCGGATATACTATTTACTACTCGTTTTGATGAAAGCATTCACATTAAAGCGAGCATAAGGCCTCTCAAATATACAGATCAAAAATTTCCTTTTACTTTTGATGGTGGGATTATTGAGCTTTCTTTGAATGATAAAACCATTTCTTCTTTTGCCGCTGAATTAAATAATTTAGATGCTAAATTTAATTCACCTTGGATTCCTATTGGACACATTATTGATAATGTAATCAAACAAACAGAAGAGTCAACCAGGCATCATTTTAAATTTAAAAGAATCAAATTAAACTACACTATCAATCCTAGCACGTTAAATTTTTTCACTTCAAAAAAATCATTCGAAGTTGAAGATTTTTCGTTTGCTATTTTACAGTACCCAATTTTAAAATTTTCAAATTTTTTCTTAGATCAGGAACAAATAGATAGATCAAATATTATTGAAATTGAAAATAATTTTAAACTTTCTGACTTAAATACTTATGGCCTGAATATGGGTTCTGGTCATTCAACATTTATTTCTCTACACAGAAATTTTGAAGCTGTTGATACCTTTTATAATAGTATTATTTCGGATATCAAATTAGGTAAATATATAAGAACAACTCTTAATACAGAATTATCTCTTACTGATTTTATCTTTTCTGCTCAAGCATTGACTAGAAGATTAGTTTCAAATCCTGGTTATCAAATCATTCCTTTCCAATGGAAAAATAGCCTTGGCACCCTAACTATTAATAGTGAACTTATCTTTTCTAATCCATTAACTTATAGCTTAGTTAGCAATCCAAATGGTCAAATTAACAATCAGCAAGCCTATGATAAAATTAACTCTTTTCATATTGATGTGTCATCTGAAAACGGTATGTTGCCTTATCTCATGACCCAAATTGATCAGATAAATGGTATAGAACAATTGGTTGCTAAAGAAAAAAATAATTTGATAGTTGAAAAAAATATTGACTTACTCATCAATACAGGGATCATTACTCGTCAAAATGATTTGATTAATTTTGCTTTCTCCTATACTAATGATAGGTATGTATTAAATGGTGTCGCCTATACTAGAGATCAATTTTTAGAATTCATCTCTCTTGTCTCACTGAGACAGACTGGACTCATTTCACCTGAAAATTTAATACGCCTTAATGAATTTATTTCAGGTCAAACTTCGGAGTAATCTAGTGCAACGCATTGATAAATTATTAGCACATGCATTAAGTATCAGTCGTAGTGATGTATCTCGACTCATTAGAAATAAAATGATTACCGTAAATGGAGAATTAGTTAAATCTGGTTCATTGAAAGTTTCTTCATCTGATGAAGTTTTATATGAAAATAATGTAATTGTTCTTTCTTCATCAAAACGCTATTTTATGCTTAATAAACCTCAGGGATATGTTTGTGCTAATAATGATGCAAATTATCCCTGTGTCACATCTCTTTTAGATGAACCTAGTGCGTATCTTTTACATAGTGCAGGCAGGCTTGACGTGGACACAACTGGTTTGGTCTTGCTAACAGATGATGGTGATTGGTCACATACAATTACATCCCCTAAAAAAAGATGTCAAAAAATATATCATGTAACACTAAAGCATCCTTTACTTGAAGATTATGCGGTTAGTTTTAAAAAAGGAATATTGCTCAAACAAGAAAGAGAGCCTACTGAACCCGCTACTTTAACTTATTTAAATGAATATGAGTGTTTAGTGCAAATTTATGAGGGGAAATATCATCAAGTTAAGCGTATGTTTGGCGCTGTAGGCAATAGAGTTGTAGCTCTAAAAAGACTTCAAATTGGCAGTGTTATTCTTGATGATACACTGAATGAGGGAGAGTATAGAGAGCTGAATTATCATGAAGTAAGTTCATTCACTAAATAATCAACTTTATTTAAACACTTTATCTTTCATTTCATTCTAGTCTAAAAATAAAGAGAGTTGCTCTTTTGCCAAATTATTTTCATCTTTTAAAGCCACCCCAACACCTATCATTCTTATCCCTCTTTGTTCTCGGCGGTGCACCCAAATAAAATCAAATAATTCATGTATTTTTGATTTGGATAAACTTATTTGGCTTACCTCTAATGTAGTTTGTTTGAAATCATCAAATTTTACTTTTACTTGAATTTTCTGAATATATTGCTGTTTTTTATTTTCAGAAATTCGCTTCTCCAATTCAACTAATTGTTCATCTAATTTTTGTTTTGCTTGATCAATCTGATGAAAATTAATATTAAAGGTTGTTTCAACGCTTATAGATTTGGTAATACGGTTTGTATTGACACGTCTAGCTTCTTTACCCTCAGCATAATTCAATAGGGTATGTCCAAACTTGCCAAGTAACGTAATTATCTTATCTTTCCCAACATTCTTAAGATCAGCACAAGTATATAATTTAAGATCAGCTAATTTCTTTTGTGTCACTTTTCCTACACCTGGAATTTTTTTTAATTCTAATTGTTCTATGAAGGCAGGGACATCTGTTGGTGCTAAGGTGAAAATTCCATTGGGTTTATTTATATCTGAGGCAATTTTAGCAAGAAACATTAAAGGGGCAACCCCTGCGGATGCGGTTAAACCTATTTCCTTTTGAATGGCGCGTCTTATATCTTGAGCAATGTATGTTGCAGAGCCATTAAATTCAGTATTATCCGTTACATCCAGATAAGCTTCATCAAGAGAAACTGGTTCAATCAATGAAGTATAGCGCTTATAAATTTCATTAATTTTAGAAGATATTTCTTTATAATAACTATGTCTTGGGGGTAAAACAGTCAGTTTAGGGCATAATTGTAATGCTTTAGCAGTCGACATTGCACTTCGCACCCCAAATTTTCGGGCTTCATAATTTGCTGTACAAATTACCCCTCTTCTATCAGCTTGTCCACCAATAGCCAATGGTATTGTGGCTAATTTAGGGTTGTCTCTCATCTCTACCGCTGCAAAAAAACAATCCATATCAATATGAATGTATTTATATATTTTTTGCATGTTGAATTGTCTCTAGGATAGATTTCATAAGCGCTTGGTTATTTGCTTTTTTTGCAATAACAATATTGCTGAAACCTTGGGTATTGGCTATTTTGGCAATTCTCTCGCTGACCACTATTAAATAACTACTTAACGTCTTTTGACGGATCATTACATCTTCATTTTTTAAATAACGAATTAAATTTTCCAGCATCTCACCACTAGTGATCACTATTATATTTTTTATTGATTGAGTTATGCTTTTCTTAAATTGAAGTAAACTGCTAGGATTCTCAATTCGGTGATATGCTTCTATTTCTCTTGTATAAAAGTGGTTTTCTTTTAAAACATTTGCAACAATATCTCGTCCTCCATTTCCACGTATTATTAAGGCTTCACGAGTGGTATGATTATCATGCTTATTTTGTATATATTCAATTAAAGACGGTAATTTTATCAATTCTTCACTTATTTCTTTACCCTCAGGGTACTCAGCTTCTAACCCGATACAATCAAAAAATTTGGCAGCAGTACTTTGGCCTATTGCGTAATATTGTAAATTGGGACTAAAGGAAGATTTTATTTTGGCAATTTGTGCATCAGATAGATGCCGCTCAAATAAAAAAACATTAGGAGATAACAAGAAAACCAAAGAACCCCTGCTCAATGATGCCAGCATACTCGGCATAACATTTAGATCACGGCCCGGTTCAATTGAGATCAGTGGGGCAGCAATACCTTGGACAGAATTGAACTGCAATAGTTCTAACAACTCAGTAGCTTTATCTATCGGACGACAAACAATAACTTGCCAAGAATCAAGCATAGTCACCTCAAATTATAAATTGGCTCTGGCATAAATAGTGTCAAGTAACTCTTTAGCACCCTTTGCTATGAGTTTTTTTGCTAACTCAATCCCTAGATGAGCTGCTTCTTTTTTATCACCAACAACTGTATCATGTAAAAACGTTTGGCCATCAAGAGAAGATACAAGTCCTTCAATTAACAAGTGACTATCTTTCAGAGTAGCATGTGCTGCGATTGGTGCCTGACAGCCTCCCTCCAAAAAATGATTAAAAGATCTCTCAGCGGTTACACATATTGATGTATTTTCATGATTCAATACCTGTAAGATTTTCTGTGTGTTATTGTCTGACTTCCGGCACTCAATTCCAACAGCGCCTTGGCCTACCGCAGGTAAGCATAAAGATGGTTTAATCACCTCTTTTATCCTTGATTCAAGGCCAAGCCTTTTTAAGCCGGCAGTTGCTAGTATGATAGCATCATACTCATTTGCATCTAGCTTTGAAAGTCTAGTCCCTACATTGCCTCTTAGATCTTTTATTATCAAATCAGGTCTTACGCGTTTTATTTGAGCCTGACGACGTAAGCTTGATGTGCCCACTATACATCCATTGGGTAAAGAAATTAATGAATCATATCGATTAGATACAAATGCATCATAAGGATTATCGCGTTCACATATAGTTGATAAAATTAGCCCCTCTGGAAACTCAGCAGGCACATCTTTCATTGAGTGAACTGCTATATCTGCATCGCCATTTAGTAGTGCAACTTCAAGCTCTTTAACAAACAAGCCCTTTCCCCCAACCTTGGAAAGTGGAGTATCAAGTATAATATCTCCTTTAGTAACAAAGGTGATCAATTCAACCGATAAATTGGGAAAATGTAGTTCTAGTGAGTCTTTAACATAATTAGCTTGCCAGAGAGCTAAAGGACTTTTTCTGGTGGCGATACGTAAAGTGGTCATATTTTTTTCTCAAAATTAGGTATTCTAGTTTATTTTACCTACAATACCTTTTGTTACATTTAAAAGTATTATTCTGGCTCAATTTCTGTTAAATCATCTGCTGTTTCAGCTTGTGATTGACTTTCTTTAATCGTCTCAGGATTTAAAAGTAATTCTCGTAATTTAGTGTCAATTTCTTTCGCAATTTCTGGATTTTCTTTTAGAAAGCGACAAGAATTTGCTTTACCTTGGCCAATTTTATCACCTTTATAACTATACCATGCGCCCGCTTTTTCTACTATATTGTGTTTTACCCCAAGGTCAATGAGTTCTGCTTCCACATTAATCCCTTCACCATATGTGATAATAAAATCCGCTTGTTTAAAAGGTGCTGCAATTTTATTTTTAACTACCTTGACACGAGTTTCACTACCTATGACCTCTTCACCTTCCTTTACTGATCCTACACGTCTAATATCTAGTCGAACAGAGGCATAGAATTTAAGTGCATTTCCGCCCGTTGTTGTTTCTGGGTTACCAAACATTACACCTATTTTCATACGTATTTGGTTAATAAAAATAAGCAGTGTATTAGAATTCTTAAGATTACCCGTCAATTTTCTCATTGCCTGGCTCATCATTCTTGCAGCAAGCCCCATATGTGAGTCACCTATTTCCCCTTCAATTTCTGCTTTCGGGGTCAATGCTGCAACTGAGTCAACAATGATTACATCAACTGCGCCGGATCGTGCTAAGGCATCACAAATTTCTAAAGCTTGCTCGCCTGTATCAGGCTGAGAACACAATAAATTATCAATATCTACACCTAGTTTTCTAGCATAGATAGGGTCAAGCGCATGTTCAGCATCAATAAATGCACACACTTTACCACTTTTCTGAGCTGCAGCAATGACTTGTAATGTGAGCGTTGTTTTACCCGATGATTCAGGTCCGAAAATTTCCACAATACGACCTAAGGGCAAACCACCAGCTCCTAGAGCGACATCAAGCCCCAAAGATCCGGTTGAAATTGTCTCTACATCCATTGTTTTGTCTTCACCTAGAAGCATTATAGTACCTTTACCAAATTGCTTTTCAATTTGGCCTATTGCAGCTGCTAAGGCTTTTTGTTTATTCTCATCCATCTTGCTCATATTTACCCCTAATTATTGTAAGTTTTATTTATATAGTTTGATAACAACATTATACTGTTTAAATATACAGTATCAACTAATTTTTTCAATTTCCTGCAAAAGAATTTTTAACCCATGTTCTGCTGCTTTTAACCTGACTTGAGTCCTGTTACCTGTAAAGTTTTGTGTTTCTGTATGTGTTGAAATAATTTTATCATTAAAATCAATAATAATATTGCCTTTTACGTCAACAGAATTTAGTGAAGATTGAAAATCCAATACTTTTTTTGAAGTAATAAAAGCGAAGCCGAAACACACCATACCTACTGGCTTTAATTGAGTTCCACCACTAGGTCCTGCTATACCAGTAATAGATACTGATACGGATGAACCTGCATTTTTCAAACAACCAATCGCCATTTCCTTTGCAACTTGTTCACTAACTGCACCATGTGCCACAAGTGTTTGATTCGCTACATTAACATTTCTTTCTTTTGATTCATTACTGTATGTAATCCATGATTGTTCAAAATAAGATGAAGATCCCGCAATAGCAGTAATAAAACTGGAAAGCAGGCCCCCTGTACAAGACTCAACACATGATACGGTCATTTTTTTAACAACAAGTAGCTCACCAATTTTTTGCGCTAGTGCTTCACAGGCTATAAATTTCTTTTCAACAAATCCCATACTGTAAATCCTTTTGGTATAAATTAGTATTTATCAACAGTATTATATCTTAATTAATTTTGATGTAACTGAATTTAATAGTAGAAGCCTTGATATTATTACTGATAGTGTAAAAACAATAAAAAAGTAAAGTGTTGCTATAGTTGGTTCATATGTTGGAAACCAATGAAGCAGATAAAAATAAATGGCATCATGCAAAATATATACGCCTATCATTGCAGGCGCAATAAAATGAAAGATCTCTGTGAGTATTTTTGTTTTAATCTTTATGTTATCAAAAATAATAAAAATAGTTAACGTCATGGCGATAAGAAGAACACTGTCTAAAAAATAAGTTGCATTAAATGCTTTAAAGACATATTTTGATAAAAGTAATTCATATAAATAAAAACTAAACATTAATGGAAAGCAAAAAAGTTTTGCATAATATCTTACTTTTTTTCTCTTACTGATTAATCTTATTTTTCTTAACGCTAAAAACCTGCCTATATAATAATAAAAGCACCATGTCCAAATCCTAAAATGACTTGGCACTTTTTCAATTTGGCCATTTAAGTTGAGTAAAGTAAGAATATCTAAAAAAGCGATAAATACTACAAATAAAAGTAATGCTAAATAAGCCCAACGATAATGTGAAAGCACAATAGTAAAAATAGGATTAAGTACATAAATAGTGGCTAAAGAAATAAGTAACCAAGATTGTAGAAAATAACTATTAAACCCATTTTTACTAAAAAGTAAGTATGAAACAGCATTCCAGAAAGCGAATATAAATAGAACTGATAAAATTTTGGACCAATCTATTTGAAATAACCTTTGAGTCGAATATGTTTTGTGATCACTATAGCCATTAATGAGAAAAAATAGAGGTGTAGCAACTATAGACAAGAAATATAATATACTCAAAAAATGGTTGTTTACAAAACAAAATTCATTGCATAATTGACTTGCCGAATAAAAAGTGACGGCACAAAAGCAGCAAATAGTCTTGAGGACGGATAATCCAACTTGTCTCATAGTAATAATATGGCTCAATTAATCAAATTCGAATTGATATAAAAGATCAATGGCCTGATCCATACCAGAAACAGCTTCTAGATAAAGTCTTGGTAACAATTGATATCTTAGAGTAATAGTTGCAAGTGAATCAAATACCCCTACACCATACCTTACTTGTAGTCCTGGTAATACCTCTCCTGATACCACTACTTGAGACTCATCACCCGCACCTTGCGTATCAAGAGATAAATTTTTAACTCCAAATGTTTCGCCTATTCTGCCGATTAATTGGCCACTTTGTGATGTACCCATGCCAATGAGCATAGTCGTCATTAAACTGCTGTCTGCACCTGATGCATCGAGACCTTCCCCTCTAAGTATATAAGAAAGTATTTCTTCCTGACTCATTGACGGGATCGAAAAGAGTTCTAATCTTGGCTCATCAGCAAAACCTGTTACCCGTACACCTGCAACTACATCATTACGGATGTTATTAGGATTTCGAACAGCTTCAACGTTTAGCTTAGGTCTATCCGGTGTTCCTGCAAATGAAATTACCCCTTTCCTAAGTACTAAATCTTGCCCGTATGCCCTAAAGCTACCATTTTGGGTTACAATATCCCCAAAAAGCGCAATACCTTGTTCTGATTGCCTAACATTTAATTCACCTAAGAGTGCTGTGTTCAAACCAAATGCTGATAACAAAATATTATCCCCTAACTTAATATTTAAGTCAGTTTTAAATGGAATTGCATTTGTTTGTTTTTCTATAGGTTGCATATTTTCATCTAAGAATACTTGCGAATCAGAAACATCAATAACGGATTGTGGTAACTCATCAACAATAATTCTGGCCCAAGGAATTAAAACATTCCCAGATAAACTCAATAGCTGGCTATTTGCTTCAAAGCGAATATCTGGTTTAATTTTAATTTGCACCTGTGGAGGCATCACTATACCAATGCCTTCAGATCTTGCGTTCAACACGGTATTCCAGTTATTTGTATTCTCCCAATTAGCACTTCCATCTAACAATAAAATACCATCATTAGTAACAATTTCACCATCAAGATTAGATTGTTTTCCATTAAATCTGATAGCAAGTCTACTATCGTTAATATCGAAAGGAATTTGATGACTAACAACCAGTAAGTTACTCAATAAAAAATCCCCAGTAACTAAGGGATTAAGCGTGGTACCAGAAAAAATAAGTCCACTATTAATAACTCCATGTATTTTTTCATTATCAGCAAAGAAAGGGGATAAGAGTGATAAATTGAAATCAGCTATCTTTAAATTACCAGATAGCTGCCTAGAATTTAAAATATCATTAATTTCAATATTACCAGAAGTGGAGCCATTGTTCTTTATCTTAAGATCCCATGTTGAGGAAAAATTTTCCGCTTCGTAATCAGCTTTAATTGAGAAAGCCTCTAAATCCAAATTAATATTTGCTTCATTAACATTTTGTACAACACCTAATGTCTGACTATCTAAACTCATTTGCGCACGAATTGCTTCTAAATCAGATAAATAAAGAAGTGCTTCACCCTTTATAGTCCCTTTTAGCACAGTGGCAGGAGTTAAAAACTTATTAAGATAGTCAATATCAATCTTATTGAATGCTATTTTCATCGGAGTAGATTGCTTCAATTCAAAATCTTCAGCTAAGCAAACTTCCGCAGCCTGATGAACCCAACAGTGAGAAGAAAGAGAAAATTTATCGACACCAAGAAGTAGCTCGATAGGATTTTTATTCTTAATAGCACCTTCTGGTGTATCTAATTCAAGAGTTTTTATTGTAGAATTCCAAGTTTTATTTGGAGAGTCAAATTGTGCTGATAATTTCATTAGAGCGCTGATAGGGTCAGCATTAAGATTTAGACTAAATTCATGACGTTCATTTGTGCCAACCAATTGGGTATCTATTGTATTTATTTGTGTTGAAGGTAGTTTTATGTCAGCTCCCCCTAGACTTATCTCACCAGAAATAAATTCTCCTAATTCTTGAGTATTAGAAGTCAGTTGTTTCCAATTGATTTCTAAATCAGAGGACTTTAAATTCGCTGAACTAATTGAAATTGAATCTAAATTAAAACCGTTGATATTTATATCACTGTTTACATTAATTAATTCAGTTGTCCCCGTAATGTTTGCATTACCTTGCACATTGCCTTTTAAATTAGGGACAATACCACTTAATTTAGGTGCGTCTATGAGTAGGCTAATATCTACCTTATCACTTATACTGCCAGATAAATTGATACTGTTTTCTCCGACAGCAAAATTAAATTTATTTGCGGTCCAGTGATACAATGAAGAACCGGATAGTTGAGCTTCGATATCTATCGGATAATTATTTAAATTACCCGTTAATTTTGTATCAGCCAATTCAACAAAATAGCTATCATTAGATAATTTTCCATTTAGTCCTACCCTACCAGATGTTTTTAAGTCAATGCCTTGCTTTTTATCATTGAGTTGAAAATTATTTATATCTAAATTTGATGTTAATACAAAGACATCTTTTGACCAGTCTAAAATGGCTGACATTTTTAGGAGATTAACCCCTAGATATTTTGCTTTATCAGCCTGCACTAAAGAAAATTCATTTACAACCGCCTTATTTTGGAACAGTTCAGCATTTAACATTATTTCGGTAGGCGGTAATTGCGGGATCTCAATAGCTGATGTAACTGTTAATGAGTAAAGTTTGATATCTCCTGCTAATTTTACTTCAGTAGGCAGTAAACGATAACTTTCCTTAGTTATTTTTTTGATAGCTGAGATATTTTCTACCTCTGATGATAGAGGCTCATTATTTTCAATTCTATTGGCTTGGGTTAATTCAAAATTGATCATTGGCCAAGCAATCGTTTCCGTTGTTAAGTTAATCGAAAGTGGGAAATTTGGTTTAGCAAAATTGCTTGTTAGTTTAAGATCAAGTAGAGCAAGTGAGTTTTTCTGGATGGTGGCTTCCGATATAAGTTCTCCTATCAAAGCGCCTTTAGCATTAAATAAAAGACTTAGATTATCTAACTGCAATCCAAATTTCTCAAATGCTTTTTCATCTTTGTCGATATTAATGGACAAATGAGTAGTAAGCGGCCAATTTCCTTTCATTTGAAGGCTACCATTCAAATTAAGTTTCCCATTAGCACATATGCGATTATTACTGTCACGCAAATCACAATATCCAATTTCAGTATTTAAATGCAATATTGATATCAAATACCCTTGTATATCAAATGCAATATTAAGCTCATCTGTTGTTATTTTGTTATCAAAATGTTCATATGATAAATGGTTTATTTTGAAATTTGGTACAACAAAGTCCATCGGCATCAACACATCTGAAATTTTGGTTAGCACAGGATTTTCTAGATTAGATTTTACGTCTTCAATTGTTTGTCTAAGTTCATCTACATTAAAAAAATTTGTCTGTACTGTATTATCATTTGCTTGAATCGGGTCTATAGATTTAGAGCTTGTTTTAGTCAGTGAATAATCAGTGTCCATATTTATATTCATAGAATCTAATAAAAATTCATCTAAAATGATTTTATCGTACCATGATCCGTGGGTTTTTAGACCATTACCACTAAATCTCATATTATCAACTCGAACAGCAATATCAGAGACCATCAATCGTGATAAATGAATGCCAAAAGGTAAGTTAATCTGAGCTGGGGGATTGGTTTCTTTAAGCTGGCTATTCTTTTCAATTAAATGCGTATTAATATTTACGTTTATCTTTGCAACACTTAGGTCATTTATGCAAAGGTTAAGTTTAAAAAGACAACGTAACGATAAAGACAACTTAACATCATCAACTTTTACATCAATTCCATCAAGAGATACAGAAATAGAATCGATACTGAGTGCGCCCCAACCACCTTTTACATTATTGATTGATATGAACGTCAGATGCCTATTGGCAAGATCTGTTGTTATACCAATACCTGTAGGCGTAAGAATAAAAAGCACTAGGCTTAAAATTAAACCTACCATGGGTAATAAAAAAAAATAAATGATTCGTTTAAATATTTTCATAAGTTGATCAGTTGATTAAATCACTAAAGAATTTTAAAGTTCAGGTCCAAGACCAATGTAGAACTGCACGTTATTAGTATCTCTATCATTTACAGGAGTAGCTATATCAAATCTGACAGGCCCTAAAGGAGATGACCACCTCACTCCTATTCCAGTCCCTGTTTTAATATCATCTTCTAGTACTTTATTACTGGCATTACCAGCATCAACGAAAGTAGCTCCCCACCAATTACCTGTAAAATTATATTGATATTCTAAACTTCCTGTAAGGAGCTGAGATGCTCCAGCTAATTTTCCAGCCTCATCCCTAGGAGAAATCCCTCTAAATTTGTACCCTCTTATACTTCTATCCCCTCCAGCAAAAAAACGTAAAGAAGGTGGAATAACATCAAACTTATTGGTTTCTATCCATCCTATGTTAGTTCGACCTAGTAGTCTATGTCCTGCAGCAGGTGTTCTTATTAAGGCATATTGTCCTTGCATAATCGCAAGATCAGCATCTGATCCTAATACTTTGTCAGAAAAATCTAACGAATAGCGTTGAGTATCACCCCATTCAGGCATTCCAGAACCTACTGTACGCGTTCTGTTTAAAGTAATGCCAGGCATCACAAGAAGGGTACTATTTTGGGTTGCGCCTTGAATAAAATCATCATAGCTTAGGCGGATATTGGTAGAAAATTGCCAACCTAAAATTCTCCCCCAAAATCTTGCAAAATTAATAGAAACAGCATCTGAACGTGTATCATTTAAGTCTTGCCGTTTATAACCTGTTTGAATAATATAATAATGATCTAGGGCATTTTGCACTAAAGGAATACGATAATTGAAATCGATGATTTGTTCTTTTGTGGAAATATTCAAATTAGTTTCTGAGCTGTGACCATATCGATTCCACCAAGGACGACGCCATGAAAAAACACCTCTGATCCCAACATCAGTTGAAAAGCCGAGCCCAACATCAACAGAGTTTTTTGTTCTAGGTGTAAGTACTCCACCTATATCAACTGTTTTATCATTATTAAGCGACTCGAGTCTTGGCGTCATTATTGAGGAATTAAACCAATTTGTGCGATTTAATCTACGATTAAATTCTATGATATCATCAGCTAGATAACCTACAGCAGGTTCAAATGGGGTTAGATTATCTAAAAAGAGAGTATCAATTTGTGAACCATCATAGGTAATATTACCATAGCGATAGCGTTCACCTGAATCAAACTCAATGAACCAAATCGCCTCACCTCTTTCTACGGAGACACCTAATTTTTGTTGGATAAAAATAGCATCAAAATACCCTCTATTAAGCGCTAAATTGGTCAGTCCTGCAGTGAAAGCATCAAACTGGCTGTGATTAATAGGCTTATTTAATTCAGGTGAAAGACGAGTGATAAGTTGTTGAAATGCTTCATCATCCTTAGCCTCTCCTTTAATGTTTATATCTAAACGAACTAAAAGAACGGGTTTACCAGGAGAAACATTAGCATGTAAAATTGGTCTTGCAGGAGCGAGTTTATCTTCAAATTCAATTTGAATTTCAGGTGAGTAATATCCGAGCGCTTTTAATCCGAGTACTATTTCATTTCTCAGCCTTGCTTGAAATCGTCCATCACTACTTATTTCAGCTTCTTGAATGCGAGATAATCGGGCTCTTACATTTCTTTGCAGCTCACCTTCTAGCCCGGTAAGTTGGATACGAATGGTTCTTTGATGTTTTTTTGATGAAGGATCCACTTGATTGTTAATCTCATCATTCGAAAACAACTGACAACCAGATAAAAAAATAATAGACAATAAAACACCTAAACGTAAAAAAATATTTTTCCGTTTGATGGTGTTTTCATTGCATCTGTTTTTTTTAGGTAATAAGAGAACTAAATTCAAAATTAATAACCTTTTCAAGATCGTTTTTATTTTCTATACTATGCCATAATTTGTTTTTTTTCTCTATACTTTCACGTAGTTGATAGTACATTTTGGGTATAACTCTATTAATACCAATAGCATAACGACTATGTAATTTTGTATCTATTCAATAAAAGTTTTTTATTGTGTTACAATAACTTAATATTCTTTAATTTCTGCCCTTTTCACTCTTTTAATTTTTTGTTAAAGATATTCAATTGAGATTAAAATATTTTAAAGCTTTAGGATTGAACTGAGGCATCATGAACAATTCAGACAATATATAGCCTTAATAACCACTTAATCTACTGATAATCTACTGATAATTTACAATTTATGTTGATAATTAGGCTTATTTTTCGAACTTTTTACGTAAACTAGTAGTCTAACGAAGATTTAATTACCATGTACTAGATTAATACAATACTGTATTTTGGTATTTTATAAAATGCATCATCCTATTCAAGCGGCCATTGAATCAATTCAACTCCATTCATTTTCTGCTGGTTAGTCTAAGGAAATGGAATTAGATGGTAAAACGGGGCACGGTATTAAATAAAAAAGCATAAATATGAATAATCAGTAACCATCATTTGGGATTCATTTCTGCTCCGTGGTATTATATTATTAATCAATCTTCTACTATTAACAACTTTAAGAAAACTCCATGACACATTTTACTCAGATAACAGAATTACTTTCCTATTTTGCTTCTCTTGCTCAGTGGGAAGACCGTTATCGTGCACTGATACAACTATCTCAATCACTTCTAACAATCCCAGAATGTCAAAAAAATGAGATCTTACTTCTACCTGGTTGTGAAAGTAAACTGTGGCTAGACATCAGTAAAACATCTGACGGAAAAATAATTTTTATTGCTGACAGTGACAGCAAAATACTCAGAGGTATCTTGTATATAATCCAACTTTATTGCTCAGAGTATACAAAAGAAAATATAGCAAATATGAATTTCACCTCTTTATTTGAGCAAATTGGTGTTTTGCATAAATTAAGTTCAAATAGAAAAAAAGGCATCCTTGCAATTGAAGAACGGATAAACAAGGTTATGACTGACAATTAATCAGTATGTAGTTCAATTTAAATATGACTGATATATACTTTTACAAAATACGGCACTTGGTAGAAAAAGCTTGTGCTCATTGAAAGCATTACAGATCAATAGCAACAAGGTATGAAAAATTAGAAACTTTCTTTAGAAGCACTATTGCAATTGCTATTATGATGTGGTTTTCCATGTATGTCTAAAAAATACTCTCTAAATGTCAAGAGCCTCTAGTTATGCCGAAGTATTTTCAAGTTGCAGGGGTAGACAGTATTCTGATTGCAATTGTAAGTATTACCTTGTGTTAGAACCTGCATCTTGATTTTAATTGGGAATAAAACATCATCCTTAATTAATCAATAATCAATAATCAATAATCAATAATCAATAATCAATAATCAATAATCAATATTTTTATCTTTTTTTAGTTGATTTCAAACTATCTAATATTATTAATGCGAGAGCAAACCAAATAAGAGCAAAAGTAATAAATCTTGATGGGCTTAGATCTTCTTCAAATAACGTAATTGCAAGAATAAACCCCATAGATGGGCCTATATACTGAAAAAAACCTAGATAGGAAAACGGAATTTTACTCGCCGCTGCAGAAAAAAATATCAAAGGAACAGTTGTTATAATTCCTGATAGCGCTAAAGTAAATATAAAACCCAATGAATAACTATTTACAACAGCTGCTATATCATCTATGACAAAGAAGAATAAAATCATTGCAGCAGGGAGTAACATAAAAGTTTCAATAAGCATACTGGTCTGAGCATCTATAGCAATTTTTTTCTTAACAACTCCGTATATTGAAAAAGTGATAGCTAAACTCAGAGCGATAAAAGGGATTGCATGAAACTGCCATACTTGATACCCCACTGCACAAAAAGTTATTCCTACTGCAATCCACTGCATTTTGCGTAATTTTTCTTTTAAAAACAGTGTGCCAATAACTATGTTTATTAAAGGGTTAATAAAATACCCCAAACTCGTATCAAGTACATGGTGATTATTTACAGCCCAGATGAATATAAACCAATTAACCCCTATCAAATGAGATGCTAAAAATAGCCAGAAAAATTTTTTAGGTGTTTTGAATATAGCCCTTAAATTTTTCCATCCTTTGTAGGAGGTAACAAGTAAAATCATAAAGAATAAGGAGAATATAATTCTAAACCCGACAATTTGTTCAGCTGGAACTGACTCGAGTATCTTAAAGTATATAGGTGCTAACCCCCAAATGATATAGGCGGCTAAAGCATAAATAATACCTTGTTTCATTTCAGGATATAGTTCGTGATGACCATTATTTTTAGTTAAATCATTTGACACAGCTAGTCTACCTTAAATTAGTTTATTGAAAGAATGGATGAAACGTCCAACTAAAAATGTTGCATTTTTTACATCAAGATTTAAAAGTTTAGATCTACTTTATTAAACTGGATCCGCTTTTAAAGTTTACTTGATAAAAGAAGTTTACATGTTATGTTAATAATAAAAAGATTTAAAATCTAAGATATTTAAAATCTAAGATATTTAAAATCTAAAATTTTTTCGTTGATAAATTCGACCTGGTTAAGGCTACGGCCTTACTCCTTTAAAGGTACCGTTTGTACGTCCCTCGCATATTGTTCAAACTAATGAATATCTAACATTCTTTTAAACGTTCTTAACCAATTCATAATGTACTAGAGAACTGCAAGCATTTTTAACTGTTCATCTTGACCGATTAAAATAGGTCTTTGAACTCAAGCTATCTTAATTATTGGTGTAGTCTATGTGTTTTCTTCCAACTTTTAAGATTAAATGCTCTGAATCTACGATTTATCTTACTCATCGGGGTTTCATAGCTGCGTTTACAATTCGCTATTTTAAAATATCACTAAAATCTATCTATAAAAGATTCAGTTTTTGCATGAAAAATGTTATCGGCTGAAGGTGAGGTCATTTTTTTAAAGCTTTTGCCTATTCTTTTAATGCATTCAGTGTTTTATCATGGATAATTCAGTCTTCTACAAAAGCTTTACATCATATAATAGAGCTGACTAAATATAAAGCTCTACGTTATGGAGGGCGCTTGCTTATTTATTATAGCGACTCCGGTTCACTTGCATTTATGTAAAGACATACTATGAGTTAGTTCGAACCTAACCGCAGTTAGGTGTAACTCTTATTATTCATGTAAACTTCCTTTTAGTCAGAGTGTTTACACTTTTTCAACCATAAGGTTTTACCAGCTTTGCTGATCAAACACAAAGGGCTTGAATTGTAAACAATTCAAGCCCTTTGTGAAGAATTCGGAAACTAAATTAGCCTTGAGCTTTCATTTGCTTGATGCCTTCTTCAAGCATTTGTTTCATCATAGGGATTTGCTCTAGAGCTTGACCACAAATTGCATCACGTTGATCTTCAGGTAAACTGTTGATCATTGTTTTCATTTGTGAAATTTGATCATCAATCAATTTAATTTCAGCAGGATCAGTTACATGAGTTTTTGCTTCACTAATCATTGAATCAACTTCAGATACATATTTTTCACAGTTATCAGCAAAAACTGCAGTGGAAGAAAGAAGTAATGCTGCTGAGATAATAATCTTTTTCATAATAGACCTTAAATAAAAGAGTGATTGATAAGTTTTACTGCTATATTTGGACAACAATCATATCATCTTTACATAACATTTAAACTTGTATAAATTGCTTAGAGCAATAAAAGAATATTAATAATTAATGTACAAATTATCAAGCTTTTTATTCATTAAATCAGTTAATGAATAAAACTTTTTATCGACTTCTAAAAATAATTCTGCCTTTTGTAAAATCGTAGGGAGTCAATTCAACACTGACTTTATCGCCCGTTAAAATTCTAATGTAATTTTTACGCATTTTTCCTGAAATATGAGCCATTACGACATGGCCATTTTCTAATTCAACCTTGAACATGGTATTAGGTAATGTTTCAATGATTGTGCCTTGCATTTCGATATTGTCTTCTTTTGCCATTTAATCCTCTTAAATATGACTTTGTTTACTTAACTACATAATTAATCAAATGAAAAAGTCCTGATTCCATATTTACGTTGACCGTTTAATTTGACTAATTTTGCAATGATTAAACTCACTGCATTCTTTTTAAATTTAGAGTGATTTAAAATCACTTTGAGTTTTGGTTTTTCCCTCTTTTAAACAATTATTACTCTATATCCTGATTTTTTGTTGCGACCATAACTACGTGCAATGCTGTAAAATCAAGATAATTCATTTATTTGAGAGATTAACATGGGTTAGGTAATGTATTTTAACATAGTATTTATGTATTTGACGAACAATAATTCAACTTTTAAAAGATTATCAATTATTCGTTAAAAAGTTCAGTTTAGTTCAGCTTTTTGCCAACCACAAATAACGTTTTAAATAATTTGCTTGATTTTATCAATTAGTGAGTAAAACTTTGTACTCTATAAAAGTGATTTAAGCACATATTTAAAAAATTAAGCTTTGATTAAACTACTCTTTTAGGATAAATTATTTATGCAAAAATTTATATGCTTAGAGTGATCATCAAAACCTTCAAATTTTGGTATCAATTTTGCGAACATGTAATTGAATACTCCAAAGAGTGCAATAAATATATAAAAATAGACAATATTACTCTATTACTCTATTACTCTATTACTCTCTGTAATGTTAGCTACATAACCTATTAGCTTATAAATCATATTTTTTTTGTAACTTCACCTACTTGATAAAACTTTTTTAAACTTTGTAGCATAGCCAGTGCAGGTGAATATACTTCATGAAAATTTATTTAATCACTTTTGTATCCTTTTTCTTCATCACATTTCCTACCTTCTCCCAAGAAGTTGTCCAAGTTGAGCATAATCAGAGGGTAATGGATAAAGCAAATCTATTATCGGAAGCAGAAAAAATAACTCTAAACACTACCCTGCTAGAATTTGAGAAGCAACAAAATGATGGCTCACAATTTTTTGTGTACATTGTTAATTCAACACAAAATGAAACAATCGAAGAATTCGCTTATAGGGTTTTCAATACTATAAAAATAGGGTCTAAAACATTAAATAACGGTATTTTAATTGTTATGGCCGTTGATGACCGAAAAGTAAGAATAGAAATCGGTTTAGGCTACGAAGCCATTATTACAGATGTTCAAGCAGGTAGAATTATTAGAGGAATTATCTTGCCTAAATTCAAAATGAAAGAATATTTTAATGGTATAATGGATGGCGTAATAAAAACAATCCACATAATTAATCCAAAATTTCATTCTTCATCTATTTCAAATGAATTCACAGATTATAATCAAACAGTTTATAGTTTGGAAAATCCTTTTGAACACCTTGCTAAGTTTCCTGTTATTATAATGCATGTTTGCCTCTTGATTTTTGTTTTCGCGATATTAACTTATCTTAAGACAAATCAAATTCAGTCAGCAATATTAAAAGAAATATATACCTATGATAACCTTCAAACCAAAAAATCTAGGGATACGTGGGCTCAACATATTAAACGAATAGTGGAATATTCAAAATATAAATTTTATTACCCTCCTTATAAAGTTACTTTTATTGTTATGCTACCAAGTTGCTTCATTTTAATAACTATTTTTTTATTTATTCATGGATATCCAATTAATTTTGAAAATGTATTTTTTTGCTTCACACTTGCATTTTTTTATAATATGTTTAGTTTATTACTTTTTTATTTGATTTTAACTATTTTTTGGAAACCTTTTAAAATGCAAATAAAAGATGCCAAGATTATTGCAATGAATAGTCCGAAAAATTCGATATTGCTTCGAAGCTATTCAAGCAGCTTTTCGCGGAGTTCCAGTTCTTCTAGTATTTCGAAAGGAAGAGGCAGTAGAGGTGGAGGCTCTAGTCGTGGAGGCGGTGCTTCAGGAAGTTGGTAACATTAAATGATTAAATAAAAGTGTTCAATATGGGGCTAATACAATAAAACGTATTTATAAAAAATCACATGCCCTCATAAATCCATTTTAAAACACATTAAGATCTTTCCTACTAAGAGTCTAAATTTAAAGGAACTACATGAAAAAAATATTAGCCATTGTAATTTTATTTTTAATGATTTTTTCTATTGTTTTAATTAAACAATATAATAGCATTCAAAAAAAACACGAAGCGGTAAATGCAAGTTTTTCAGAAGTATTTAACCAATATCAAAGACGCTATGATTTAATTCCGAATCTTGTTAATACCGTTAAAAGCTACACTATCTATGAAAAAGAAGTCTTAGAAAACGTAATTAAGGCAAGAAGTTCAGTAGGGAAAATTAATATAAATGCAGATCAAATAGATGATCCTAAATTAGTGATCAAATATCAAAACGCACAGAATGAATTAAGTTCATCTATTACAAAACTATTAGCCATATCAGAGCAATACCCAGATCTCAAAGCAAGTTCTTTGTATCAAGATTTAATGGTTCAATTAGAAGGCACAGAAAATCGTATTTCAGTTGCAAGAAGTCGCCAAATTGAAACAATCAATCAGTATAATGCCCAATTAAGAGAGTTTCCAGCCATTATTATCGCTTCATATATGGACTATCAACCTATAAACCAAATACCCCCTAGCAATGACTCTAAAATTGCGGTAGTACCAAAGGTTGAACTATAAATTAACTTTTGTCTTGTGAAGGAGATATAGTGATTAGTGTTCCAAATTCATTGAATGAACTATTAACCAGAGCTAACTATCTTTCTGGGTATTCAATTTCTACAGTCGCAGATGCATTTAATTTGAGTGTTCCAGCGGACTTAAAGCGTCATAAAGGATGGATTGGTAATTTTATTGAGCATGTACTAGGTGCCGATGCTGGTAGTAAAGCAATACAGGATTTTACCGAATTAAAAATTGAACTTAAAACCATTCCTGTAAATGATAAATATTTTCCTTTGGAGACTACATTTGTTTCCTTAGCTCCTTTAACGGGTAATGTAGGTGTGACATGGGATACATCACATGTTCGTAATAAACTACAGCGGGTACTGTGGATGCCAATTCAGGGGAATAGAGATATTCCTATTAAAGATAGACTTATTGGTAAACCTATACTTTGGGAACCTTCACTACAAGAGAGCATCACTTTAAAAAAAGATTGGGAAGAACTCACAGAATTAATTACGCTTGGACAATTCGACAAGATCAATGCCGCTATTGGTGAAGTTTTGCAATTACGCCCTAAAGGGGCAAACAGAAAATCTAGAACTCATGCTTATGATAGTTCTGGCAAATTGATAAACACACTTCCTTTAGGTTTTTATCTTCGTACAGGATTTACTGGAAATATTCTTCAAAAAAATAAAATGTAGTGATAGCTAATGGAAATCAATGTGACAGTGTTGGTAATACCGAAGGCCCTCTAAATGAACAGTTGGAAAATATCTGCACCTGCAACTTGATGTAACTTTAGTATATGTGAGAAGTTGTAGATTTTGCCTAACTGTGCATCTGATGTGAATACTTCTTTAAACTCGTATTAATTTATTGAGATATTCATCCTCATGTTAGTAACATAAACCCATCGAATCAAGACTTTGAAAATACATGAGGTAAAGATTTGAGCTTGGATCTTTGTTTAATTGATGTTTTATAAAAATTCAAAGGAGTTTAAATCACAATTAGATAGATAACCAGCTAGTCTATGTAAATAGTAATTCATTTAAGATAATATTGACTAATGGAGTCTGCACTGTACTCATCGGGGTTAAAAAAAATAAATTCACGAGAGCCCGAAATAAACGTCTAGATAATTGATACGTTCCTCCTTTTAGCAGGTATAAAAAATCAGTCATATGCTATTTTGTAGCACTTAAAAAAGAAAAGATGGCTTTACCTTTGCTAAATGTTCCCTTTGAATTCGATTACTTTAACCGGTGAAAGTCTTAAAATAAATTAGATGATTATCGATGATCTTTTTAAAGTTTTACGTTAAAATCAATTTTTAATTCTCCAAGTTTGCATTCTCGTTGCAACTTTTTAAAAGTATTTAATTTCGCCTTAAATAAGGCTTAAATGGGTTTATTATGTTTGATTTGAATTTTTTAGGCTTAAGTCTATTCAGTTTTGCAGGCGCAATTGAGATTGGTTTAATCTATTCTCTGGTTGCGTTGGGTGTTTTTATCTCTTTTCGAATTCTAGACTTCCCGGATTTAACAGTGGATGGTAGCTTTCCCTTAGGTGGTGCAGTGGGTGCTGTCATGATTGTATTAGGGTTTAATCCTTTTACCGCTTGTTTAGGGGCAATTGTAGCAGGATGTTTAGCGGGCCTAGTCACTGCTTGGCTTAATGTTAAATTAAATATATTGCCACTACTGGCTAGTATCCTCGTGATGACAGCTCTCTATTCAGTGAATTTAAGAATTATGGGGGGACCTAATATTCCACTCCTTAACCAAGAATCTGTTTTTTCGTTAGCGAATATTTTTGGAATGAAAGAGTTCTTATTTAAGCCTATATTTTTATTAGTCGTTGTTATCATTGTTAAAATTCTTATCGACTATTTTTTCAAGTCAAATTTAGGGTTAGCCATACGTGCTACGGGTGTAAATGCAAAAATGGCTCGCGCACATGGTGTAAATACTAACATTACGGTGCTTCTAGGCATGGCTATTTCAAATGGCCTTGTTGCTTTGGCAGGCGCCCTTTTTGTTCAAAGTAACGGAAGTGCCAATGATTCAATGACAGGAACTATTGTTATAGGATTAGCAGCTGTAATCCTGGGTGAAAACTTATTGCCTGGAAGACGACTATGGATAACGACTCTTGCTGTGATTGTTGGTGCGGTTGTTTACCGTATTTTTGTTGCTCTTGCTTTGAATGCATCATTTCTCCCTAAATTTTTGCAATTACAAGCACAAGATTTAAGTCTTATCACTGCGTTTTTGGTTGCTGTAGCCTTAGTTTTACCTCAACTCAAAATTAAGTCCAAATTGGCCTTGCTCTTTAAATCTTCTAAAGGATAATCCCATGTTAGACGCGAATAACTTAACGTTAACATTTAATAAAAACACACCAATAGAAACTAAAGCACTTAGAGGTCTAACACTAAACATACCTCAGGGCCAGTTCGTAACTGTTATCGGCTCAAACGGCGCAGGAAAATCCACTTTCTTAAATGCCATCTCCGGAGAACAAAAAGTAGATAGTGGAACAATTAAAATCGATGGCCAGGATGTGACTAAAAAAAACAGCTGGCAAAGAAGTGAGTCAGTAGCCAGAGTGTTCCAAGATCCTATGGCCGGCACCTGTGAAAGATTAACTATTGAAGAAAATCTTGCACTTGCATCAGCTAGAAATCAATCCAGAGGATTGAGTCCTGCAAGTAACCATACACTTCGTAAAGAATTTAAAAAAATCCTTTCTCGCTTAGAACTTAATTTAGAAAATAGATTATCAGATAGAATAGGATTGCTTTCTGGAGGACAACGACAAGCCATAAGTCTTCTTATGGCGACAATGCGCCCCTCTAAAATTTTATTACTCGATGAACATACAGCGGCTCTAGATCCTAAAACCGCAGCATTCGTTCTTGCTTTAACGGATAGTATTGTAAATGAAAGTGGCCTTACGACGATGATGGTAACTCATAGTATGAGGCAAGCATTAGATCATGGTCATAGAACGATTATGCTTCATCAAGGCAAAGTTGTGCTCGACGTAGCCGGAGAGGATCGCAAAGGACTCACGGTAAATGATTTATTGCAGATGTTTGAAAAAGTAAGGGGTGAAACACTTGATGATGACAGTCTTTTATTAAGTAATTAAATGTTCTAAACATCCCATTTTACATTTTGAAATATAAGGAGTCTGAAATGAAAATTAATCGCATCAGCCTAAAAAAAATCACTTTTTCACTTGGTATCATGGGCTTATTACTTAATCCATTCATCGTTTTTTCTCAAAACCAGCAGCTGCCTGAAATTGGTACTGCTGCGACTAGCACGCTCAGTCAAGATCAAGAAAATGAGATGGGTGACTTTTATATTCGCTTGCTAAGGGCTAACACCCCATTAATTTATGACCCGACGTTAACCGCTTACATTAATCAGTTAGGTAATAAACTAGCTAGTCATGCAGACAGTAATAATGCAAATTTTACATTTCATTTAGTCAAAAATGATGATATCAACGCCTTTGCTTTTTTCGGTGGACATATTGTTTTGCACTCAGCTCTATTTAGAGAAACTAACGATGAAAATGAACTGGCTTCAGTCGTAGCACATGAAATTGTCCACGTTACCCAGCGCCATTTAGCGAGAGCGATGGAAGATGAAAAAAGAAAAGCTCCCCTGACTTGGGCTGGTGTATTAGGAGGCGTACTTATTGGTATGTCAAATCCTAATGCGGGAATGGCTACAGTGACTGGTAGTATGGCCAGTAGTCAACAATCAAGATTAACTTTTACACAAAGCAATGAGCGAGAAGCAGATAATATCGGAGTAAACATCCTACAAAAGGCTGGTTTTGACGCCAGAGGAATGAATAATTTCATGCAAAAAATGGCTGATAATGCTAGGTTTACCAGTAAACCACCAGAGATTTTATTGACACATCCATTACCCGACAGTCGTCTTGCTGATGCTAGAAGTAGACTTTATCAATTACCTGAACAAGATAGACCTTCATCCGAAGATTATTATTTTGCTAAAGCAAAAGTACTCGCTATTTATGCAGGCAATAATCCACAGAATAAAACTGCTTTTGATACACTAGCACAAGGTTCCGTAGCTTCGCAAAATGCCCATAGCTATGGTTCAGCCCTTAAATTAATGGACAAGAATCAATTTGCAAAAGCCTATGATATTTTGAATCCTATGTATCAAGCATCACCTACAAATTTATGGTTTGTTGATGCGATGACAGATATTGATATTGGCCTTGGAGAAAGTCAAAGGGCTGTTACTAGAATAGAATCACTTCTTAAAACACCTTCATTGCGGAGTAATCATATCTTACAAATTAATTTGGCTAACGCCTATTTATCGCAAAAACAATATGCAAAAGCCAATCAGTTATTATTTCAAATAGCCCGTCAGACACCAGACGATCCTAATATTTGGCAATTACTTGCGCAGAGTGCAGCTAAAATACATAATCGTTCATTGGAATTGCAGGCAAGAGCTGAAAATTATGCTTTAAGAAGTGATTTATCAGGAGCGATCACACTGTTGAAGCAATCTTTAACTTATGAGCAAAGTAAAAATGATAAAGCAAGGGCTCAAGCAAGAATTAATCAGTTAATAGCTCTAGAATCCAGATTTAAAAAATTTAGATAAGCAGTAAAGTAATGCTATTATTTCAACACCAGCAGAAAAATACTACTTTAAACCTCATATCAAAGAACTCGAGTATTCTTTACTTAAGTTCTAACAAAGAAATAAGACTATAATTTAAATTGTTTTCTTACTACTTACATTCATGTTTGATATTTAGACTACAATTATCTATCTGTGACACATTTTTACTGGTGTCACAGATAATAATATCTAAATTAATAATGCACTAGAGATTTTTTCTTGTAAATCTTTAGATAAATTATCTAATTTTGCCAACGCTTCTAAAGCATTTTTCATCAAAAATGATTGTTCCCCGCCAAAACGCTTGAAATGTAATAAAGGCTCAATCAACCTTGAAGCCACTTGTGGATTTGTAGTATTTAGTGTAGTTAAAACTTCAACTAAAAACTGATATCCCTCTCCATCATTTGCATGAAATCCTTGGTGATTATACTGACTAAATACTCCAACTAATGCTCTGATGCGATTAGGATTTTGCATTGAAAATGCTTGATGATTCATTAATGCTCTTACTTGAGTCAATACATTCTTATCTCTTGATAATGCTTGAGCTGATAGCCATTTATCCATTGCTAAACTTTCTTCAAAATACATATGTTCAAAAGTATCTAAAAGTTCTTTTCGACAAGGAAGTTGACATTGCACTGCTATATTAAGTGCCGCTATTCTATCTGTCATATTATCTTTATTAAAATGCAGTTTTACTAAATTATCTATGATAGTAAGAGAAAGTTGATTAATTGAGTCGTCATCCTCTCCCATCGTACAGTCTTTAATTTGATGATAGTAGTTTAAATGTGCTTTAATTTCAGAATCAAGTACCACACCATATGCTATATATCTTAGTGATAGATTGACAAATCCACGCTGCGCTGCATCTTTTGCATTTATTTGATAATTTTCTAGTCGGTACCGATGGAATAGTGCCAAAAATTCATCTTCTAATGCAAATCCTAACTGACTTTGTATTGAGAGTAGAGTTTTATCTATGAGCAACGGATTAGCCACATCAAACCATTGTATTACTTCACTTACTGTAGGTAGAGTTAATAATTCGGTTGCTAATCCTACATCAAGGTTTACATCCAGAAGCACGCCTTTAAAAATAGTGATTAAAGATTCAGGGATTACGTACGGTTTGCCCTGCTCTGCACTTCTCAAGGCATCTTTAATAATCGTTGAAAAAATCTTCTGTCCTGCATCCCATCTCTCAAATGCATTAACGGCATTTTGCATTAACATCAACAGCTGTGAATGGGTATAGGCGTAATGAAGCTTAATCGGTGCACTAAAATCCCTCAAAAAAGTTACAGTGGGTTTGGTATTTAATCCAGTGAATGTAAATACCTGACTTTTTTGCGTTACAAGTAATAATTTACTTTGAGATATATAAGATTCTTGTGTTGCTCCTTTTGGGTTTATAGCAATCTGCTCTCCTTTTTCATCATAAAAATCAATTACTAGAGGGATCATCATTGGTTGCTTATTGATTTGATCATTCGTATCAGGAATGTGTTGAGTGATTGTCATTTGATAAACACCAGAATTTTCATCAAATGAGTCAACTACATTCACTTCTGGAGTACCTGCTTGGCTATACCATAATTCGAATTGAGACAAATCTAATTTACGTCCAGCATTTATTAATGCTTGTTGCATTGCATTTAAAAAATCAACGCATGTTACCGCTTGGCCATCATGCCTAGCTATATAAATTTTCATCCCTTCTTGGAATAATGCTTCTCCAAGTAAAGTATGGAGCATCCTGATGATTTCAGCACCTTTTTCATAAACTGTAACAGTATAAAAATTATTCATCTCCAGCACTTTATCTGGTCTTATTGGATGAGCCATAGGACCTGCATCTTCCGCAAATTGCACAGTACGAAGAAGTCTTACATCATTAATCCTTTTAAGCGATCTATTGCCCATATCAGCACTAAATTCTTGATCACGAAAGACAGTCAGGCCTTCTTTTAAACTGAGTTGAAACCAATCACGGCAGGTGACACGATTTCCTGTCCAATTATGAAAGTATTCATGCCCGATAACCGCTTCAATATTTTGATAATCTATATCTGTTGCCGTATCTCTTTTGGCCAGAACAAATTTAGAATTAAATATATTTAATCCTTTATTTTCCATAGCTCCCATATTAAAGAAATCAACAGCAACTATCATATAAATATCTAGATCATACTCTAATGAGAAACGTGTTTCATCCCATTTCATTGAGGCTTTAAGGGATTGCATCGCAAAATCAGCTTTATCCAAATTTCCTTTATCTACAAAAAGTTGAAGATCAATACTCCTACCACTTCGGGTCAAAAATTTATCTTCAAGCAGATCAAAATCTCCTGCAACTAAAGCAAACAGATAAGCTGGTTTTAAAAAGGGATCTTCCCATACGACATAATGTTGATATTCATTTAAAAGCCCAGAATCAATTAAATTTCCATTAGATAGCAGATAAGGATATAACGTTTTATCGGCTTCTATGCGAGTTGTAAATTTAGCTAATACATCTGGTCTATCTAAATAATAGGTGATCCGTCTAAAACCTTCTGCTTCGCACTGAGTACATAAAGCATCACCTGATTGATAAAGTCCCTCAAGAGAAGTATTTGCAGCAGGGGCAATATGATTACGAATTGATAACTCGAACTCATCCCCTAACGTTGATAATTTTTCAGCAGGTATAATTAGCTGTTCAGCTGTTTTTGTATATCCTGTGAATATCTCATCGTTAATAATAACTTCGATTAACTGAATTTGCTCACCATCTAATACTAAATCGCATGGGGCAGAAGTATTTTTTTTTATCCGCATTAAGGAACAAACTTGCGTTAAATTGGCATCTAATTGAAATGTTAAATAAACTTCATTGATAAAATAAGAAGGCGCTTGGTAATCCTTTCTATATTTTGGCTGGGATACTTTAGATTGCATGACTCTCTCTCTTTTTAGTGAATTATCCAAATGATAAGAAGGTAATTGATAGAAACTATAAGATAACCTTTTATCTGGTTGGAATTTTCTCGCTGAACTCTTGGTGAATATCTTATGATATATCATTTGATATTCGTTTGTATTATTGTAACAGGCATTCTCTTAGCACTGCGTTTAAATGAAATATAGGTCCATTTTGTCAGCTTATTGTAACATACCCACCTGTAGATGAAATGAGTTGTCTACTCTTATTGTGACTTTAACTGACTTGATTTATTTTTTTGCACAATAACATGAATTTTAGTTCTAATAGATGAAATTAAGTTATTTCACATTCTTCGCCTAATTTCCTATAGTCATTCGAACATCAATTAAATCGATTAATTCATAACAATATACCAGAGGTTTTTATGTCAAAAAATAAAATTACAACTAAACATTTTCGCAACCTAATTTTATCCTCATTAATAATAAGTGGATTCACTTTCAATTTTGCATATGCCAACACACCCAAAGATACGCTGATTATTGTTCAACCGTTAGATGATATTATCAGTATCGATCCTGCTCAGAGCTTCGAATTATCTAGTATTCAAACACTACCTAGCCTCTATCAAAAATTAGTTAATGCAAGTCGAGAAAATCCAAATGAACTAGAATTAGACTTAGCAAAAAAATACGATGTAGATCCACAAAATAAAACAATTACATTTTATTTGGATGAAAATGCGAATTTTGCGTCCAATAATCCTATCACAGCTGATGATGTAATTTATTCTTTGACACGTGCAGTTAAACTCAACAAGGCACCGGCTTTTATTTTAGGAGTATTGGGCTATACTCCAGATAATATCGATAGACAATTCACTAAAATAGATGATAAAACCGTTAAATTGCATTGGGAATCAGACATAGGTGCACCCGTGGTTTTATCCGTGCTTACCTCCCCTATTGCATCAATAGTTGATAGTAAAATAGTCAGTCAAAATGCGAAAGGAAATGATTATGGTAATGAATGGCTAAATGCTAATGCAGCTGGAAGTGGTCCTTTCATTCTAAAATCTTACAATCCACAAAGTGCCATCGTTTTTGAAAATAGTCCATTGATATCTAAAAATGAACCTACATTAAAAACCATCATCATTAAAAATGTACCCGATGCAACAGCTAGAAAGCTTCTACTAGAAAAAAAAGATGCTGATATTGCCCGTAATCTATCTACAGATCAGTATGCTGAAATTGAACGAACTAAAAGTGCAACCATATTACAATTTCCTTCTGCAGAATTGAATTATATCGCTTTTAATGCGGGCAATAGTCAAAATCCTGTACTTAATGATCCCGCACTTTGGGAAGCAAGCAGATATCTTATTGATTATGAAGGGTTAACAAAAACATTATTAAATGGACAATATGAAGCTCATCAATCATTTTTACCGAATGGATTTCCTTTTGCTTCTAATGAATTACCTTTCAAATTCGATCCAGAAAAAGCAAAAGAGATCTTAAAGGCTGCTAATCTCGAAAATATACGCATCAAATTAGATGTAGAAAATAGACCACCTTTTTTACAAATTGGACAAGCCCTGCAGGCTAGTTTTAAGGAAGGTGGCATTGACTTAGAATTATTACCTGCTGCAACCAATCAATTGTATGCAAAAATACGAAATAAAGAGCACGAAGCGGCAATTCGCTTCTGGATTCCTGATTATTTCGATGCACATTCTAATGCCAGTACATTTGCATATTATGATGAAAATGTTTCAAGCACTGCTAAAACCAACGGATGGATAATACCTGAGCTAAGCAAAAAAACTGCTCAAGCGGTCCAAACATCTGATAATTCATTGAGAAACAACTTATATAGAGAAATTCAAAATGAAGTTAGAAATAACTCCCCATTCTTATTTTTTATCCAAGCCAATAACAGTGTTGCCATCAATCCATCCGTGAAAGGTTATTATCAAGGCCTGAATGCAGATATGGTCTATTACGATAAAATATTGAAAGAATAGTTATATAGTAACTAATCTCTTTTAACGCTTTAATATAAAGGTAGTAAAGCATGCTAAGCTTATTAAATTTGATTAAAAAATCCTTTTGGCAACTGGGAATTTTATGTCTCACCTTACTAGGTTTGCTTGCTTTTACTTTTGCCCTACAACAGGCATCTCCCATTGATCCGATCATCAAAATTGTTGGTGATAAGGCCAGTGAGGAAACGTATAATCAAGTCAAAACAGAATTAGGCTTGGATAAGCCGTTGGTTGTTCAATTTTATAATTATTTAACTCAGATTCTCTCTGGAGATTTCGGGATTTCAAATACCAGCCAAAAACCAGTATTAACAGAACTTCTTGAAGTTTTTCCAGCAACTTTAGAAATCACAATTCTCTCCGTAATAATCGGTTCTCTAATCGGAATAGGTTTAGGATTGCTAAGCGCTCGTCAAGCAAATAATTTTGTAGATAATTTAATTCGTCTTTTCATTTTACCTGGTATCGCTATGCCAGCATTTTTACTAGGTGTGATATTTATCACGCTTTTCTATGCTCATCTAGATTGGCTTCCTATTGGTGGTAAATGGTCCATGTCAATTGAATATCAGTTTCCCACTGATTTTAGATGGACTCATATCAGTTTAATTGATGGTCTCAGAAGTCCTGTTGAAGGCGCTTTTATGGATGCTATACTTCATCTTACCCTTCCTGTTTCATTGCTAAGTTATTTTACCTTATGTACAGTTTGTCGTATGACAAGAAGTGCTGCCCTAGAAGAATTATCCAAAGAGTATGTTGTACTCGCTAAAGTGACAGGAAATACGAATTGGCAAATTTTATTTAGGCACATTATGCCAAATATAAAAAATTCACTCATTATAATCATCGCATTACATTTTACTCATTTATTGGAAGGAGCAGTCCTAACAGAAGTCGTTTTTTCATGGCCAGGAATGGGACGCTACCTTAAAGAGGCTTTCTTGGCTAGTAATCATAATGCGATTATTGGCGGGACCCTAATTATTGGTGGCTGCTTTATTGCGATAAATATGACAACTGAAAAATTAACAGCGAACTCTAAATGATGACTTTATAACTTATGAAATATATCCCTTTAAATCCACTTTATGTGTATCTTTCTTTGCTAGGTTTATTAATACTTATAGCCTTTTTTGCTCCGTGGGTAGCACCTTTCGATCCTCTAAAACAGGATGCATCAGCCAGATTAAGTGCCCCTAATTTAACCCATTGGCTAGGCACTGATGGTTTTGGGCGTGATATTTTATCTAGAATAATTTTTGGATTAAGGCCGACGGTAATCATACTCTTCACCGTAGGTATTTTTACTGTGTTCATCGGTGTAGTGATTGGTGTCTATAGTGGACAATCAACATCTTGGGTTGGTCGATTGTTAATGCGATTCACGGATATAGTAATGGCTCTGCCGAGATTATTAATTGCTTTCGCTTTTGTCGCAATATTAGGTAATGGTGTTTTCAATGTTATTATCGCCCTTGTGCTGACTAGTTGGCCTTCCTACGCTAGACTAGCTAACACACTTATAAAAAATATTTCACAAAGTGATTTTATTTTAGCCAGTAAAATGTTGGGTATTTCAGCCCATAGAATTTTTTGGATTCATTTACTTCCTCTTTGCCTACCGCAAATATTCGTGAAATTAGCTATTGATTTAGCAGCTATTTTAATCACTTGCGCGGGTTTAAGTTATTTGGGACTAGGAGTTAAACCACCTAATGTTGATTGGGGAGGGATGGTAGCTGAAAATGCTGAATTCTTAACATCCCATTGGTGGGTAGTTATGTTTCCAAGTCTATTTATCATCCTCACCAGTCTGCTATGCGTGCTTATTGGAGAGTCTTTAAGAGACCGTATCGATAGTCGATTTGTAACCCAATAGGAATAATTTTTTATGGAAAACCGAATTAATAATGATGTTAAAGATAACAAACTAAATACTTTTAATCTTGTTTCTATTTCTAACCTTTCTATTGGTATCAATCGTATTAAATCTACTTATAAGAGTAGTCATTCTTCCTCACTTATCCTCGATAATGTTTCAATGAATATTGGCAAAGAAATTGTTTGTCTCATTGGTGAATCAGGTTCTGGGAAATCGACTTTAGCTAAAGTACTAATTGGAATTCTCAATCCAGCACTTAGTGTTTATAATGGACAAATTGAATATTTTAGCTCTCCTGAAGATCATGCTGTGAATTTACTTCAAGAGAATGTAATTAGTCAGTTAAGAGGAAAAACAATATCGATGATAATGCAAGAACCTAAATATGCATTAAATCCCAGTTTAAATTTATTAACACAACTTGATTATGCTTATTTAGGTTCTCTTACAGGAAAAAATAAACTTCTTTACTATTATCAGCTACTAGATGACATTGGGTTATCACATGAAATATTACATGTAAAACCACATAAATTGTCTGGAGGAATGGGACAGCGATTTATGATAGCTTTGGCCCTATTAAATAAGCCACAATTGATTATTGCAGATGAGCCAACTTCAGCGCTAGATTATGATTTAAAATACCAGATATTAGAACTCATTGTTAACCGATGCAAAAAAAATGATATCGGCTTATTACTTATCAGTCACGATCTTCCTTCAGTAAAAAAATATGCTGATAGAATATATATAATGAAATCTGGCTCTATTGTCGATAGTGGGGATGCAAACCTACTAGTAAAAAGTCAAAATCACTACACTAAACTCCTTTGGGCTTGTAAACCTAGCAGTCAAACTTACCAAAAATCACTTCCCACCTCTTTGGATACACTTTAAAAATAGATAAAAAAATAGGAATACAAAGACATTATGCCGATTTTAAGCGCCCAATCCATTAATATTTTTTATGATGATCAACCAAAGGTACACGACATAAATTTCACCATAAATAAAGGACAAACAGTAGGTCTTTTTGGCCCTTCAGGTTGCGGTAAATCCTCACTTTTAAGAGTAATAGCTGGACTCTATAAAAACTATTCAGGCCAGTTTTTTTTCGAAAATAATCTCTATAAACCAACGCTTGGTCAACACATTCATCATATCCAAATGGTTTTTCAAGATCCTTATAGCTCCCTTCATCCTAACCATACTATTAATTTTATTCTCACAGAACCCCTAAAAGTGCAAGGTATTAATAAGAAAAATTTAGAAGAAAAAATACAATCTCTCTTAGACATTATTGAACTACCCTCTAAATTATTAGCATACTACCCTCATCAACTGTCAGGAGGACAAAGGCAACGTATAGCAATTGCAAGAGCCATTCTATTAGAACCAAAACTAGTCCTGCTTGATGAACCCACGTCAGCTCTAGATATGCCTGTTCAAGCAAGCATTCTTAATTTACTAAATAGATTAAAAGCTCATCTGAATATGAGCTATCTTTTGGTCAGTCATGACAGAGATGTTATCGCTCATATGTGTGATTACGCCATTGAAATGGAATTAGGAAAAATAATCAAAATTCATGAAAGAAGCGACTTAGACTTATGGGCATAATTAAATAAACATAAAACTTTTTACTTACTTGATGGTATTCAAGCTTAATTTAGTGGATAATAGGCTTTTGTTTGATTGAGTAAACTTTTTGGAGCCAAAAAACCGCTTATGTTTCCTATTATTAAATCTCTAATTGATACAGATGCTTATAAATTATTTATGCAACAAGCTGTTTATCATTTATATCCTGACACAGTTATCACCGCTGAATTTCGCTGTCGCAATAATGAAAATTTAGGTGAATATGTTAATTTAATAATTGAGCAAATCAATTTTTTGGCCGATGTCCATTTGAATGAAGAAGAATATCATTATTTACTCTCTCTAAATATTTTTAATGACGAGTATCTGACTTGGTTAAAATCATTTAGATTTAACCCCAATCAAATAAAAATTGCTAACCAAGGAGGTAAGTTAATTCTTACCATTTCAGGAAAATGGGTAGAAGCCATTTTGTGGGAAGTCCCTCTACTAGCTATTATAAGCGAGGTTGCCCACAAGGCAGTCCAGACAATCAATCAAAATGATATAATTTTAATCGCTAAAGACAAGTTGATAAATAATCTTAATGAATTAGTCGATGAATCCACTAAAGAAAATATTCCACTGACTGACTTTCAGTTGATAGAATTTGGAACTAGAAGGCGATATTCTTTTGAAGTACAAAATACCATTATTGAAACCCTAAAAGAGTTTGAGATTGAAAATAGCCCTAATTTTTTCAGTGGAACAAGTAACTTATTCTTCGCTTTTAAACATAATCTTAACGCGGTGGGCACACAAGCTCATGAATGGTTTCAAGCGCATCAGCAACTTGCCCCAAGTCTAGAAACCTCTCAACAATTTGCATTAAGTCAATGGCTTAAAATTTATCCTACACAGCTTCCTATTGCGCTTACTGATTGTATCAATATGGATGCATTTTTAAGGGATTTTGATGCTAATTTCGCAAGTCAATTCCAGGGATTAAGGCATGATTCTGGTGATCCTATTACTTGGGGAGAAAAAGCACTTGCTCATTATCAACAATTAAGCATAAACGCCCAAAATAAAAAATTGGTATTTTCTGATAATTTAGATCTCACGAAAGCACTTTCTATTTATCGCCATTTTTTAGGTAGAATACAAACCAGTTTTGGCATAGGCACAAGACTAACTTGTAATATACCCACAATAAAACCACATAATATTGTCATTAAATTAACCACTTGCAATGGAAAGCCTGTGGCTAAAATTTCTGATGAACCAGGAAAAATTATGTGTAACGATACAAATTATATTAAAAAATTAGCTGATGCTTTTAATATTAACGTATAAATAGATAAAATATATTAATGCTCACCCAGTAAGCGCGCAAAATAAAAGAGTAATACCTGGCCTTATCTATGGTTAGCTTTACTTATTAAGCTTAAAGACTTAGACTATACACTTAATTTCAAGTTACATTTTTAAATGTTTAAGTAAAAAGGAATAAATAATGTCAGATACTTTACCTAATTGCCCAAAATGTAGTTCAGAATATACTTATTTAGACAACAATATGTTCGTATGCCCTGAATGTGCTTATGAATGGGATGAAAATAGCACTCAAACAGATGAAGATGTTTTGATCATTAAGGACTCTAATGGAACTCAATTAAATGATGGTGATACGGTAACCCTTATTAAAGATCTTAAAGTAAAAGGAAGCTCAACTGTCATCAAAATTGGTACTAAAGCTAAAATCTACCGTTTAGTAGATAGCGATCATGATCTTGATTGCAAAGTTGATGGGCATGGTCAAATGATGCTGAAGTCTGAGTTCGTGAAAAAAGTCAATTAAAAACAATTGATTTTAAAGACAGCTATTTTCATTTCATATGACGATAGCTGAATAAGGGAGTTAATAACACCTTTCTCAACTGCTAATTTTCTCCGCTAACTTGTATAAAACTGATGACAGTAAAAACCCTACCAAGACTAATTTTTTGAGTTTAAATTGAATAGTTTGATTGGCTTTATACATACTTCAGCTACATGAGTTATCATATGTACATTTGTGCCAGCAACGACACTTGGAGAAAAAATTTGTTCTAATGAACTTGGGTAGTCACCCGTCACCCCTCCTGCTTCACGAATCATTAATAGTCCTGCTAAACAGTCCCAAGAATTCATACTCAATTCTAGATAGCCATCTGTCCGTCCCTCAGCAACCCATGCGAGAGCTAGTGCACCTGAACCACCCCTTCTTACATTAAACCCTTTTTCAAGAAGTTGCTGATAAGTAGACAAATAATCTGCAAAAGAGACATTGCGATTCCAACCAAACTCTATCGTCGCAGCATCAAGATCACTGATATTTGAGACTGTTATTAATTCACCATTTTTTTTGCAATATGCCTCTTTTTTCGCAAAGTATAATTCATTTGAGCAAGGATTATATATTGCACCAAGCACGGTATTGCCTTTATAGACAAACGAAATGGTGCAACAAAAATGAGGGATTTTTCTTGCGAAATTCGCAGTGCCATCAATAGGATCAATAACCCAAAGATTATCATTTTTGCGAGCACTGCTATCCTCTCCAAGCTCCTCACCTAATATTGAATCATCTGGAAATGTCTGATGAATACTATTTCGAATAAATTGTTCTACTTTCGAATCAGTTTCTGTTAAGAAATCTTGTCCTTTTTTTAAAGTGAAACTGTTTTCTGACGATGAATTAAAACCTTCTAAGGCAAGTTTACCTGCATCTAGTATGACTTTTTCAAGAAACATTTCTCTTTGTTCAATATCAATATTATTCATAAAATTATCCCTTTGTTTAAATATTAAAAGAGCGAAAGTAAATAAATTTTGGCCCAATAAAAATATTATTTAGTATACTTACACTTTGCAAAGATGAATAATTATATCTCAATATTTAAATCAAATATGAGAATTTTTGAACGCCTCTGGTAATTGTATAGTTTTCTCTTTTCAAAGGGTAAATCATCAATTTCAGCTGGCTTAAAACCCCGCTCTTGAAACCAGTGAATACTACTTGTTGTTAATACAAAAATTTTCTCTAATCCCAGTTTTTTTGCCTTATTTTTTATATGCTCTAGAAGAATATCTCCCCGTGAGGAGTTACGATATTCTGGATGAACTGCAACACAAGCCATTTCCCCCATTTTTTCATCTTCAAATCCATACAGAGCTGCACAAGCAATGCTTAAATTGTCACGAACAACAACAGTAAATTTATCAATTTCAATTTCCAATTGTTCTCGTGAGCGCCTAACTAAAATACCTTGATCTTCAAGCGGTCGAATTAATTCTAAGATCCCACCAATGTCATGAATCGTTGCTTGACGTACTTGCTCAGCACTTTGCTCAACTACCTGGGTACCGATACCATCTCTAGAAAATAATTCTTGTAATAAAGAACCATCTTCATGAAAACTAATAAGATGGCTACGCCTCACCCCCTTTTTACATGCTGCAACAGCTGCATTAAGAAATCTTAGCGTATTTTCTTTGTGCATTAACTCTTCAAAGGAATCCATCTGTGTTTTTAATGACTCTATTTCATCTGAGAGTAGGCTAAGATATTTTTGTGCCGTATCAGGAAAAATCTCTGAAATAACATGTCCATGCTCATCACTAATTCCTTGCTGATTGGAAAACCCAATTAATTTTTCCGCATTTAGTTTAATCGCAATCTGAGTGGCAACTTCTTCTGCTGTTAAGTTAAAGCTTTCCCCTGTAATTGAAACCGCCACAGGGCCAATAAGGACAATTGCGTGATTATTCAATTGATGGTTAATCGCCTCGGTATCTATTCGCCTGATTTTTCCAGAGTGCTGATAATCTACTCCCTCGTCCACTCCAATCGGTTGAGCAATAACAAAATTTCCACTCACTACGTTAATATGAACACCTTGTAGAGGAGTATTATTAACACTCATCGATAGTTCAGAGGTAATGTCTAATTGCAACATTCCAGCTGTTTGTTTTACTATTTCTAAGGTATTACTGTCTGTTATCCGAATATTTTTGTGATAGTGCGGTATATCTCCCTGCTTTTTTATATTAGCTTCAATTTGTGGTCTTGCACCATAAACAATCACTAATCGAATACCTAAACTATGCAGCATACCTATATCATTTAATATGTTCACAAAATTTTTATTCATCAAGGTTTCACCACTGAGCATAACGACAAAGGTTTTCCCTCTATGAGCGTTGATATAGGGGACAGAATGTCTAAATCCTTGAACTAATTCCGTACTTCTTACACGATACATTTTATTTTTCACAATAAAGCCTCTTTAAGAAATTTTTTGTCATTATGCTTAGAAATTATTGAATTGATTACTTTATATCTTTATTTTATATATCTTGATACATTTAAAACACACAACATTAAAAATATATTTACCCACATTTTATGCATATTTATTCATGCAAGCAACAACTAAATTTCCTGAATTTATTTTTACCTGCAATTTATACATCACTTTTCAAGCACAAATCTCTAGTGACTACTGACGTCTCGTTGAAGTCCTTTCAAGTTCTTTATCGCAAAAAGGGAAAACTCAGCAACTATTATGCAAGGGATTATTAGTCTTCATATGACCGCAACAATGGCTTGTTTTAAAACTTGCGAACCATTGTTCGACTTTTTACAACATGCTTCAGGCCTTCTAGGGCTTAGCATGGAGTGGGTATGTTATCGCCATTAGAAGTGGTAAGGTAATGAGATAAGCCAATGTCCAACCTGATCACCTCCGTAATAACCTGTTCTGTTAATGGCGCTTAGCGCTTTCCTATGACCGTTTGACATCTTAGAAATGGATGCAAAAGCCAGCTAGGGTCATATAGCTTGCTTTATCCGCTGAAACGCTCAGTAAATATCATAGTGAATAATCTGAAATCAACTAGTAGCCATCTTGTACATCTTTTAAATGTACATTTACGCAAAAAGTGTAATTTTGGTCTACTCTAGTCACGATCCTATCATTGCTTGTAGTGCTAAAAATGTAATAATGGAAAAGCTTAAATCATATCTGCAACCATAAGATTCACAAAGTTAGCGTCATTATATCCTTGCTCTATTGAGCGAGGGTTTAAAGGCTTTTTACTAAGTTATCCGCTAAGCTGGCTAAAAAGTCTCTTTAAAAACTATTTAATGCAATTGTAATTATTAAATCAAACTTAAGAAGAGTATAATATGCAATAATGGTTTATAATATTAAACATTTATGACAAATATGACAAAAAATTACTTACACTACTAAAGGATGTTTTCTCATCATGCACCAAAAATCCCCCCAAAAAACCTTGCCAATGACTAAACCCAAAAGTCTCACATACAGAATTATTTCATGGTCCGGGGTAATGGCTATTCTTCTCCTTATTATTTTTATGATCTTTAGATATCTAGATAATCGCCCACAAGACGAATCCCCATTACCGCCGCCAATAAAAGTTTCTGTATCTTCCCTTCTAGAAGGCTCTATCACACCTAGTTATGAATTTATCGGTGAAGTTAGAGCAAAACAATTAGCACAACTTTCGCCTGAAATTAATTCAGTACGAATTTTATCTATTGAAGTGGATGTAGGTGATAAAATTTCTAAAGGAGATATTCTCGCTCATTTAGACAATCAGTCACTTATCTATCAAAAAGAACAAGCACAAAGTGATTACGATAAAGCACTCGATGAATACAATCGAAAAAGTCGCCTAGGAATTAATGGTGGAATAAGTCAAGAAGAACTTTCTAGTAAACAAATTGCACTCAAATCAGCAAAAGCCCGTTTAGATGATGCAAAACTTATGCTTTCAAAGGCTCAATTGACATCACCTGTGGATGGAATAGTTATTGCTAGAAATAAAGATATTGGCACGCTTACAAGCCTAAATGAAGCAATGTTCACAGTCGCTGTTAACCAAGAAACGGAATTTGTAGCAAATATTCCTGAAAATCAATTAACACGTTTTGCAATCAATCAAGAAGTTAGCCTGTCTCTAAGTGGCCATAATTCTTTACTTAAAGGAAAAATTAGACGAATTGAGCCACTCATTAACAATACATCAAGAACAGCAAATATTTATATTTCATTTGATGAGTCTCAATTTCATCCTATTGGTTTGTTTGGTACAGCTCGCATTAACTTAGCAGAACAAAAAGGCATTATCGCTCCAACTACATCTATTCTTTTAGATGAAAAAGGGCAATATCTTTGGACTGTAAATAATAAAAATCGCGTTGAAAAAATTTATGTAAAAGAAATATTAAGACAAGATACACAAACTATCATCGAACTGGATAAATCTCTTTTATCTGATGAATTAAATAGTAATCAATATGATTTAACAAAATCTAAAATATTACTTAGAGCGGGGTCATTAGTGAATGAAGGCGATTTAATCACTCCTCAACCTGTTAACTCAGCTACAAAAAATACTGATTTACTGAACTAAAGGAAAAATACAATGCCAATGCCATTATCTACTTGGTCAATAAGAAACCCTATTCCTCCTTTGGTGCTTTTTCTCGTCCTTATCGTCGCAGGGTCCATCAGTTTTAAGTTTTTACCTATTACCCAATTACCTAATCTTGTAATTCCGATTGTGGTGGTGAATGTCAATCAACCAGGGGCTGCCCCCTCTGAAATGGAAACGCAGGTTACGCAAAAAATTGAAGGTGCAGTGACAGGTATAACTGGAGTAAAGCATATCAATTCAACCATCAGTGAAGGATCATCAAGCACTATGATTGAATTTTATATGAGCACCGAAATTGATAGAGCGGTAAATGATACCCGTGATGCAATTAGTAAGATTCGTTCTGAACTACCTAATAATGTGTTAGATCCTGTTATCGAAAGGCTTGAAGCGGAATCTCAGCCTATCCTCATTTATACCCTAGGTTCTTCAGAACTAAATCAAGAAGAGCTTAGCTGGTATATTGATGATACGCTAAGCCGAGAACTACTTGCAATACCAGGCGTTGCAAGTGTAAGCCGAAATGGAGGAATTGATAGAGAGATTATTTTAGTTCTTAACCCAGAAAGATTATCAGCCTATGGCATCAGCGCAGCTCAAGTTAGCCAGCAAATCTCAAGTACCAATATTAATATGCCAAGCGGTAGGTTTAATGTTGGCGATCAGGAATATACATTAAGAACACTTGGTAGCCAGAAAACAATTGAAGAACTGGAAAATCTTTGGATTCATCTTAATAATGATCAACAGGTAAAATTAACTGATTTAGGTAATATAGTTGATGGTACTATTGAACAACGTAACCTAACTCGTCAGAATAACTTACCAGTAATTACTTTCAGTATCACACGTTCTAAAGGATCTAGTGATATTAATGTTGGTGATGCAGTTGCAAAAAAAATCAGTGAGTTGAGTGCCAAAAATCCTAACCTTAAATTTTCACTGGCCCTCTCAATGGTTGAGTTTACTCAAACCACCTATGACTCAACCATATATACTTTTTTTGAAGCAGCGATACTGACAATTCTAGTTATTTTTATTTTCTTAAAAGACATCAGAGCAACTTTTATTGCTGCGATTACTATCCCCTTATCTATTATACCCACTTTCATCTTTATGAATATGATGGGGTTTTCTTTAAATATGGTCAGTCTTCTTGCGATTTCCTTAGTCACAGGGGTACTTGTTGATGATGCAATAGTAGAAATTGAAAATATTCATAGACACATGAAAGAAGGTCTTAAACCTTTTAAAGCTTCTGTTATAGCAGCAAATGAAATTGGTCTTGCTGTTGTTGCGACCACCATGGTGATTTGTTCAGTATTTGTACCAGTAAGTTTTATGGATGGTATTGCGGGGCAGTATTTTAGAGAATTTGGTTTAACCGTGGCCATATCCGCATTTTTTTCTTTAGTAGTAGCCAGACTTTTAACGCCTATGCTCTGTGCCTATTTCTTAAAAATGCCTAAATATCTACATGATGAAGAAAAGCAAGGTTTTATCATGAAGCGATATCAATCAATATTGCGTTGGACACTAGCCCATAGAGCCAAAACAGTAAGCCTTGCTTTTTTGGTAATGTTTTTTTCATTTGGGCTAGCGAAATATGTTCCTTCTGATTTTATTCCTGCCAGTGATTATGGGCAATCAAGGTTATCAGTTCAATTACCGAGAGGAGTAAGTGCCAAAGATACCGATGCAATCATGCAAGAAATTTCTGCCATTTTAGAGAAACGGGAAGAGGTTGTCTCGACCATCACGAGTGTTTCTTCGCAAAATGTCAATCGTGGTGAAATCAATATCAAACTATTACCAGCTGACGAAAGAACGCTATCACAGCGTGAATTTGAAAGTGATGTTTTACCCAGTTTATTAGCATTAGCTGATGTCAAAGTAGAATTTAGTAAAGTTGAGGGGGGAAAAGATCTTTCCTATAATCTTATTGGTAGCAACAGTGAATTATTAACCATAACTGCCCAGAATATAGCCAGAGAGATGAGAACTTTACCTGAGCTTATCAGTGTCAATACCAGTGCCAGTGAAAGACAACCTGAACTGACAGTAACGCCTGACTATGCAAAGGCGGCTTCCTTAGGTATTACCCCGGTCCAAATTGGGCAAGCATTAAATATTGCGTCTTTGGGTGACATTGAAGCTAATTTAGGTAAATTTAGCGAAGGAAGTAGACAATTACCGATTAGAGTACGTTTGCCTGCTGCAGATAAACAAAATATCGAGATCCTCCATAATCTACCTATCAAAACAGCCAATGGCAACAGTGTACCTTTATCTGCAATAGCATCATTTGAATTTAATTTAGGCCCTACAGTCATTGAGCGTTATGATCGTATTCAAAAAATTGCTATTGAGGCCAATTTAAACAACGTCGTTTTAGGTGAAGCAGAAAGCAAGTTTTTTGAATTACCAAGTGTAAAAAACTTACCAGAGGGAATAACTCTGACAAGAAGTGGGGACTCAGAAGTTTTTGCTGAACTACTACGTAATTTTTTCTTAGCAATCGGTGCAGGTTTACTGCTTGTCTATATTGTTCAGGTGTTGCTCTATAAAGATTGGCTACAACCTTTAACACGTATGGCCGCGTTGCCTCTATCTATTGGAGGCGCTTTCCTTTTATTATTGATCACTGATACTGCATTTAGTATGCCAGTAATGATAGGAATGCTTATGCTGATGGGTATTGCAGATAAAAATGCAATTTTACTTGTAGATTATATGCTTGAACTTTTAGATCGTGGCTATACTAAGCAAGAAGCCATCCTCAAAGCCTGCCAAGTAAGAGCTAGACCTATCATTATGACCTCTCTTGCTATGCTTGCAGGGATGATCCCTATCTCTTTAGGAATAGGACTCAATACAGAATTTAAAGCACCTATGGCAGTTGCAGTGGTTGGCGGCTTAATATCTTCAACTTTACTCAGTCTCATTTTTGTCCCAGTTCTTTTTAGTCTAATGAGAGATTTCAGAGAATTCCTTGCAAAAAAACTGCGACCTTTAGTTAATCAAGAAGAATAAAAAAATGATTTCATTTGGTAATTGCGTCATAAACTCTTGCTCCACTTGATAATGTTAATTTTCATGCATAAATTATTCTATAATAGGAAAAAGTTTAAACTGGAGAGACTAATGAAAAAATTCACACTCACTCCCAGTGAGATAGGGTTAGATCCACAAAATGCTCTAATTCAAAACATTCATTCTATCCCAAAAAATGAAGTGAATGGACTTTTTGATTATTGCTACTATGAGGGCTTATTTGGCAAAATGCTATTAGCCTCTTTAGATGAACATCTCTGTTATGTTGGATTTTGTAATGAAACTACTTCGCATAGTGAAAAAACATTAACTACATTGTATAAGAAAGAAGCAAAAAAGAATGAAAAGAGTCCAGTTCTCGAAAAGACCCGATTAGCATTAGATCAATACTTCAGTGGAAATTCTAAAACATTTAATATACCTATATTATTGATTGGTAGTGCTTTTCAAGTGACTGTGTGGAAAAGTTTAAACTGCATCCCTTATGCCAAAACTATCTCTTATCACACACAATCTATTTGGTTAAAAAACCCTAAAGCGATTAGAGCAATAGCTTCGGCTAATGGAGCAAACCCAATTTCAATCATTCTTCCTTGCCATAGGGTTATAGGAAAAAATGGTTCCTTGACAGGTTATGCCGGGGGACTAGACTTAAAAGAAAAACTACTCAGACATGAGATCAAATATACAAATTCGATTTAGTTTACTCCCATTGAATTTTTCTATTTAATTTCAGCTTATTTAAATTGATTAATCGAATTTAGGGTATGATATATGGGAATTTTTGCTGCACCTAAAGATGCACTTTTAGAACCTTGTTTAGACGTTACAATTTTTGCGACAGGTTTTTCAATTTCAAAGGAGTGCGAAAATTTTTCATTTAAATGCATAGTCATCCTATCAATAAGTTGAATTGGTAAGGTCCCACCAAGAATAATCAGTTTTGGATCAAGCCACTGCAAAGAACCTAAAACAACTTGCTCAACTTGGGGTAATCTTGCCATTAGCCATTTCTCCACTAGAGGATGACCAGACTCTACATATTCACTCACTTTCGATGCCTCTAATCCATTATCAACCAAATACTGTATCAAATTTTTAAGCGAAGGCCTCGGTGTACCTAAAGGAAACGCCATTCCTACTTCCCCTGCATTTAAAAATCCACCATAGACTAAGTGTCCATTTAGAATAGCACCTCCTCCGATACCATATCCTAAATCAATCACAGCCATGTCTTTAATCTTATCCCAATCCTTAGAATAATACTCTCCTATTGCAGCAGCATTGGCATTATTTTCTACCCAAGTAGGGTAATTTAAATTTTGAGTAAACAGCTCAGTCAAATCATGATCACGCCAAGAGGATAACCAAGATACACAATACCGTTTGCGACCATCTTTTTTTAAATATCCAGGAACAGCATATCCAATACCTAAAATTCTTGAGTGTAATAATTGCCTTTTTTTTAATGTATTATGAACAATAATTCGTATTTTTTTTAATGTATATTCAATTGGTTGATTTTCTTGATGGCTCTCAGAAACGGTAATGATCTTATTACCTGCTAAATCTACAATTGATAAATCCAATTGGTTGGGACTGAATGATATGCCAAGCGCACATCCTCCTATTGGATTTAATGACAACGGAAGTGAAGGTTGACCACGTTGACCAAGAATTCGCTCACCTTCTATAATTAACCCAAGGTGCATAAGTTCTCGACAATATTGAGTAATTGCTCCTGCGGTTAGATTAGACATGCGACTTAATTCAGCTCTAGTCACAGGGCCATAATTGCGTATTAAATCTAATAATAATCTTTGACTTGTTCTTAATTCAAAATTCAGCATATCTATTTGGCCTTAGGTATAAAATAGTTGAAACACTTTTTATTATACCATTTTTCGTTCAGGGCTTTTCTAAATTATTGATACATTACCCCTTGAATATTTCTAATCTTTTAATAACTTTAACTCATAAACTTTAACTTTGTCACATTAATTTAATATTTAATCATTAAACTTAATATTGAAAATATGAATTAAATATATATTTAAAAGTAAAATAAACCTTAATAGTTTAATTATTTAATTATTTAATTATTAGGTTATTAGATTGAGTAGGTACTTACTTATAATGCAGAGGGATAATAATGGCAAAACTAGTCGTAGATAAATTGACTAAAACTTTTGGCGACTTCTATGCGGCCAAAGAGATAAGTTTTACTGCAAATGAAGGTGAATTCGTTACCCTTTTAGGCCCAAGCGGATGCGGGAAAACTACTCTACTCAAAATGATTGGTGGTTTCCATCAACCTGACAGTGGACGAATTAAAATAGGAGAAAAAGAAGTCACACATCTTACCCCAGAAAAAAGAAATACTGCCATGTGTTTTCAATCCTATGCTTTATTTCCTCATTTAAATGTTTCACACAATATTTGCTTTGGCCTAAAACAACGTAAAATTGCTCTTAGTGAACAAAAAAAACGTCTTGAAAAAGTGATTCAGCAAGTCGGTCTTAAAGGACAAGAACTAAAAATGCCCAGTCAACTCTCAGGCGGACAACAGCAACGAGTTGCCCTTGCAAGAGCGATGATAACACAACCTGATGTCATTTTATTTGATGAACCTTTATCTAATCTTGATGCAAAGCTAAGAGAAAGCGTCCGTTATGAAATCAAAGAATTGCAAAAACAATATAATCTAACATCTATTTATGTTACGCATGATCAGTCAGAAGCGCTAGCTATGTCAGATAAAATTATTGTTCTCAATGCAGGGAGTATTGAACAAATGGGAAAACCCGAAGATATTTATTTTAGGCCAACTTCTCGTTTTGTGGCAGATTTCATAGGCGCTGCAAATATAGTCAAAGCAAAAGTTAAAAAAGCAAACTCTGCAAACTATTATCACGTTGCATGCGAGTTAGGTAATTTTTATGTCTATTCGGATATATCACCTAGGGCTGAAGAGGTGTATGTTTGCTGGCGCCCTGAAAATCTTCACTATATAGAAGATGGTCCCGTCGCAAATATAAGTGGTATGCCTGAAAATTTTTGCTATATCGATATTGAAAAATTAGCATTTATGGGCAGTACTACTGAAGGATTTGGACGATGTGGTGAAGGTTTATCTTCCTTTAGAGTTCAATTCCAACTTAAACCAAACTTATCTCAGTCAAACAAAGCATGCTTTAGATTAACAGAAAATGCCATTCATTTTTTAGAACCTGTAAGACAAGGAAGTTAATATGAAAAAAATCAAGACTTTTCTTCTTCTACTTCCAGGTTTAGGTGCGATCTTATTATTAATGGGGGGCACATTTTATATAGTGATAGCCCAAAGCCTTGGCTTTTTCAATCTAGCCGGTGAGAACCAATTTTCTTTCAATCATTGGATAAACATGTTGAGCGATACTGTATTCCATCGTTCTCTATTCTATTCAATCAAAGTATCTTTGCTTGGTGCGCTGGGTTCAATCATTTTTTCCTATCCATTGGCAATTTGGTTGCGAAGACCGATGAAATATAAAGAAGTTATCATAGGCACTCTAAGGGCACCTATGTTTGTACCTGGGCTGGTTGCTGCTTTTTTATTTGTTAATATTATTGCCTACCATGGGATCATCAATGAGCTTTTAGTTTTTATTGGAATTATTGATAGACCAATAAGAATGCAAAATGATGAATTTGGTTGGGCAGTAATAATTTTACAAATTTGGAAAAATTTACCTTTTGCCCTTATTTTAGTGAGTGGTTCTGTAAATTCAATTCGTGGAGATGTACTTGATGCTGCATCTAATTTAGGTGCTACACGTTGGAATATTTTCAAATACGTAATATTTCCCATGACATTATCCGCTGTTCAAGCAGCATTCATTCTAATTTTTATTGGTGCACTAGGAGATTTTGCATTTTCAGCCATCGCTGGACCTAGAAGTACTTATTCATTAGCCAGATTAATGCAGACAACTGCCATGGAATATGATAACTGGAATGGTTCAGCTGTTATCGCCGTTACAATCATGCTCATTACAGCGATTGTTTCCGTCCTCATTTCAGTCATATTTACTCCTTTGTCAACTAAAAAAGGAGCGATTAAATGAATAATAGTTTAACCTCAGCTACTAAAAATGGACAACTTGTCAACAAAATAGTCTGGATATTTTTTATCGTCGTTAATATTATTTGGCTGGTAATTCCCTTTGGCATGGCTGTCTTATGGTCTTTAGTAGATCCTAATCATCCATGGAGTTATCCTGATCTTTTTCCTAAAGTGCTTTCGTTTAATCGATGGATAGATGTTTGGAATAAAACGGCTTTATCAACAGCGCTTATGAATAGCTATACCATTGCGCCTGTTGTAGCTATGTTGAGTTTTATATTGGCTATGCCAACCGCCTACGCGCTTGGTAGGATTCCTTTTCAGGGCAAGCATATTGCGGAATTAATCACATTAATCCCCTTAGTGATCCCAACAATGATAATCGCTATATTTTTTCACTCTATTCTCAAAGCACTGCATATAACAAATCCTTTTATTGGGATTGTTGTCGGGCATACGGTTCTTACGCTGCCCTATTCAATTCGTATACTATCAGCAGGATTTAAATCAGTACCTCAAGATTTAATTGATGCGAGTAAAAATTTAGGGGCAGGACCCATTGAAACATTCAAAACTGCTTACTTACCAATTCTTAAGCCAAGTTTTTTAGCCGCTTTGATTTTTTGCCTAGTCATTAGCCTTGAAGAATTTGGGATCTCTTTTGTTATTGGTTCACCAGATTTGATTACTGTTCCCACAATTTTATACTCATTTCTTGGTTATGCATTTATAAGGCCTGATGCTGCAGTGGTTTCTATGATTTTAGTCATACCAAATGTTATTTTAATGATCTTTATTGAACGTCTATTAAAAGGTAACTACTTAGCTCAATCGACAGGTAAAGGCTAAATATTGCGTATTTTTCAACCCAAAGGAGTTTTTTTATGAAAATAGTTAAAAAGGCAATTTCATTGATTACATTAACCATATTATTTCCACTAGCTTCACAAGCAAATGTAGACTCTCTTGCAAACAAAAGTTGGGATGAAGTAGTTAGCCAGGCTAAAGATGAAGGAGAAATAAATTTTAATGTTTGGTATTTACAACCAAGATGGAGAGATTTCGTTAAAGAATTTGAAAATGAGTATGGTATCAAAGTTAACATTGCTGAAGGTACAATCGATGCTCAATTCAACAAATTGCTCTCGGAAAAAAATGATAAGATAGGAAAAATTGATGTAATCGCTTTAGCCACTAGCCGCTTTCCTATTGTTCAAAAAAATGAAGCCATCGCCAGACTCAATTGGATCCCTGAATATAGTGATAAAGTCAATTTCATAGAAGGATTTGATACAGGTGAATATGCCGTAGCATTTTGGGGAAATCAAACAGGCATTGCTTACGATCCTGACAGAATATCTGAAGAGTCACTTCCGCAAACTTTTGATGAACTCAATTCCTGGATCAAAAATAACCCTTATATGTTTGGGTATAACGATCCTAATAATGGTGGAGCAGGTAATGCATTTATTCAAAGAGCCACTGTTTTAACAAGTGGAGAATTTGATTTTTCTAGTACTACTGTAGATCCTAAAGTTGTTACTAATTGGTCTAAAACTTGGCAATGGTTTGTAGACAATAAAGAAAACATAGTCTTAACAGGCTCAGGTGCGGATAGCATCACTCGCTTAAATGATGGAGAGTTTATTCTTGTGCCTGCTTGGGAAGACCATTTAGCAGGTCTACAAAAGGCAGGAGCAATTACTCCACGACTTAAATTTTACGTACCAGAATTTGGCATGCTCGGTGGAGGTAACATTATTGCAATGCCAGCTAATGCGAAGAATTCAGCTGCTGCTGCAGTGTTTATCAATTGGTTGACTAGTGAAGCAACTCAGAAAAAGCTTAATACCGAATTTGGTACCGTACCAATGATCAAAAATCAACTTGACCCAAATAATCAAGTTTTAGGATTTTCCGCTGAATATGGGGCTGAACTGAAAAAACAGTTCGTTACCAAAGTCATGATGAAATAATTTTAGTCTCAGTGGAAATGCCTGTTACTTTAAATTTATTCAATTATTTTACTACTCAAAAGCTAATGCTATATATTTAGTTTTTGAGTAACTTATCTTAAAAGGTAATATATGTTGATTACAGATTCGATTACACTCTCTACAGACAAATTTAATGCAGAAGGCGATGTCCTTTTTTTTCCGGGAAATACAATTATCTGCCATCTCGATAGGCAATCTAGTCTATTTAATAAATTAGTAAAATTTTATGACGTATTAGAATCATTTAATAACCACAATCAAATAATTGCGCAGCTGCCCGTAGATAGTTATCACATGACTATCTTTGATAGTACTTCAAAAATAGAGGGTAAGTTTAATTTTCCTAAAGGAAAAGGAATTGAATCACTCGATGATTCAAATACCTTTATTATAAATGCATTAAAAGAAAGTAAATTAACGACTGCTCCTAAAGAAATGTATGTTGAATCCATAAAATTTGCCTCTGGAACAATTGGCCTTGGCTTAGTTGAAAAAGATTTAGTTAAAAAACCTTTGAGACATCTGAGAGACAAATTATCTCAATTAACTAATATCAAACATCCAGGGCATGATGAATATAAGTTCCATATTACATTAGCTTATTTTTGCAAAATACCTAATGAGAAACAGAATGACGAATTAACAATGATGCTTTCTGGCTTTTATGATGAGTTAACACAGGAAGATAAAAGCGTCACCTTGGGAAAAGCTGAGTTTTGCACATTTGAAAATATGTACAAATTCAATCCTATCTATATGTTTTAAGAATACTTTTTGATGCGCAGTAAATACTAAAAAGGCTTCATTGTGAATATAAGAACAAGTGTTGTCTAATTAAAGCAACTGAACAATCAAACAGATGCTATCTATTAGTGGACTGTTACTATACATGCAATGAATATAATATGGGGACTAAATCATAATCAATTAATTCTCAACTTAGTTTTCCTATGCCGCGGAAGGTTATGATCCATAATGAAAAGTGAAAGTTTATGCCGAAAATTTGCACGGTCATTGGCAACCTTTTCGTGGCATCTTGCCAGTGTGAGAAAGCTTGGATTTACTATCTTAGCGCCATCTTATCCGGCAAGCATTTGAGCCGTTGATGAAAAACTGGAAATTGAGATTTTAGAAAGGAACAAAGAGATCGACCTAGTTCATCTATTCGTAGCTTATCTACCTTAACTCTAATTAAGTTTCATGGTGAAGAATTTGAAATGAACCAGAAGCCGACAAATACGTATTTTAAATATACATTTACGCGGCGAGGAATTGTTGCATGCTTTGTTCACTCTCCAATTATATTTGTTGTGCTTGAAGTGCAACAATAGAAAGGCTTAAATCACAACTAGAATCACAACTAGAATCTTAACTACAATCTTAACTACAATCGTAAAAAAAGAATTTTGTCCCTTTTATCCCCCTCTATGTCACAATACCTGTCCGTTGATAATTTTATAATAAGGACAGACAAATGAGTAAATATACAGTAGAATTCAAAGAAACAATTTTAACTAAATTATAGACTGGTGACTACATAATTATCACTGAATTAGATAAGCACTATAACATATCTAAAAGTACACTTTATGATTGGAAAGCTAAAGTCACAGCCGACTCTAAAGAAAATATTATAAAAAATAAAGCACAGCATAAAAAGACTAACAATAAAGCTAAGTCTAGTCTCCCTGCTAGTAAATTAAATGAAGCACAGAAAAAACTTAATATTATCATAGCTACAGCGACCTTAAATGATGCTGAATCAACCTCTGATTTAATTGAAAAAATTGTTTTAAAGGAGAATATTAAGAAGGACGAATTAACACTTCATTCTGATAATGGCAGCCCTATGACAGGCTACACAATGAAGGCTAAATTAGAGCATTTAGGTGTTATTGCTTCATATAGCCGCCCTGCAGTGAGTAACGATAATGCTTTTTCTTAGAGTTTATTTGGAAGCATGAAAACACGTAAACAATATCCGAGAGAAGGTTTTAAAAGTATTGAAGATGCGAGAGAGTGGGTACTCAGTTTTATGGATTGTTACAACAATGAACACAGGCATAGTGGTGTCGTTCATCTGGTTCTGGAAAATTGCGCGGATGTGTTCCACTCCTTTGCAAAACGCTATATATCCGAATCCGGCGAATATATTGATGCGCATGTGGAACTGGATCACGAACACTCTGAGTTGGGCAAAGAGCTGTACGACAACCTCACAGAAGAACAATTCGTGAGAATGGCACGCCTTTGCGAACATTGCTGGCATATGCTTAAATTGCTGCTCAACCGAGTGGCAGTACTAACGCTTCAGGATATTGGCGCCAAAGGGCGTTCAAAAGACTTGGCCATGACTTAATGTGGAATAGGGGAGTTCTAGTTGGAGGTAATGTTGAACAAACTTTATAGAAATATGTCGGTGGAAGAATTTGAGAAAGGATACTTCTACGCGACTGAACTGAAAGCCTTCGCTAAAGAGTTGGGCATTGATGTGGGAACCTTGAGGAAAAATGAGGTGGAAGACCATATCAAGGCCCGTCTGTCGAGAAGTGAAGACACGCCACTACCTAAAAGTGTTTCAAACCGGAAGACCGGCGGAAGCCGGGATAGACTGTCGCCCGACTCTTATGTCGTTAACTATGTCAGTGACAAAACGACCAAAGCGTTCCTGAAGGAAGAGATCTCAAAAAGAGATTTTGATCTCAAGGATAAGTCCGGACAATGGTACTGGCTGAACGATTGGCGTAAAGAGCAGCTCAGAAACAACCAGAAAATTACATATCGGGAATTAATAGACCGACTTTATGAGCTGATGACCACCAAGGGAAGGCTGCCAAGAATTCCGTCTACCCGATTCAACAATTTCATCACCGACTTCTTGGCGGCCCCCGAAAATGAAGGCGCGACTCGTCAGGAAGCGATGGTCGAATGGGAAAGACTGAAAAAAATGCCGGTACAGAAGAATTATCAGGAATATAAAAAATTTCGTAATGAAACTGCCTGATAATTCACCCTGTGACTGCCATATGGCATGGAAATAAACAAATCAATTTAAGGAAAACACCATGAATTTGACTTATTGTGAGCAATAAACATCTGCTTGGTCCACCTATGTCATAATAACTGTCCGTTGATAATTTTATAATAAGGACAGACAAATGAGTAAATATACAGCAGAATTCAAAGAAAAAATTTTAACTAAATGATTTACATAGGTCAACTAGACAACGTTATCGATATAATATGCTCTTTATTCAGCTATTTTGATATAGATTTGACAAATACGCATCAAAATTCCTATCATAGCTATCTAAATATTTTTGCGTAACAGGCTGTACATCAGAAGCAAACCCTTGATTTGTACAGACATAAATGACAGGCAATGCCCCTCCCTCACTTACCACAAACATAAATCCTTCTTTTTCAATGGTGGAGCAACCGAAACGACCTAATCTGTCCATTGCAATGATAGACATTGCTCCTGAACGTTTGTCTAAATCATTAAGTTTTTCGTAATGATCTCTCAATGCCGTCTCACACGCTTGTTGTACTGAGATTCCAGTAGACAGTAATCTAACAACTTCATAAGAAAGGCATCCTTTCATAATGTCATCACCAGAACCAACAGCAACAGCAGCACCAATTGAGCTATCCGCGTAACAACCAGCACCCAACATAGGTACATGGCTAACCACTCCACTTCTTTTCATGAACCAATCAGCACCTGATAATCCCGCAGCAATGGTTCCTTCCTTATCTACACCTAAAAAAGCAGCTGAACCAAAATGGCGAACATCTGACTTATTTATATTTCTATTAAGACATTTTTGCCAAATTGTTTTAGCGTTATCTGTTAAAATATTCTCAATTTGCGCACCGCGCTGTTTTGCATAATCAAGGACACTTTCCCCTGTGCGTACACTGTCAGTAACCCTGTCACTTAAAAGCTGCGCATATTGAAAGGGGTGTTTAAGATCAGTTACATTCGTGACTGCCCCAAACCCTAGTGTATCCCCATCCATGAATGCAGCATCTAGCTGAACTATGCCATCTCTATTAGGAAGAGCACCAAGACCGGCAAAATAAATTGTTGGATCACTTTCCATTTCAGTCATAGCGCGTTGCATAGCCGCTGCAATGCTTTCACCATTTTGAAGCATTAATCCAGCATGATTAATCGCCGATTGAGACATACGCCAAGCACCTATAATACAATTTTTCATATAAAACCTTTTGTTGAACTTTGATCTAATTCTAGCTTTAAATCTAGCTAAGCTTTGTCTTCTGCATCCTTGGAACTGATAGGAATGATTTTTTTATTAGTCTTGTTTTGCTCTGATGTTGATTCGTGCTACCTAAATTTACTTCAGTTGTGACCACGTAACAGCTCCAGCACCAGTTACATTAGGATTTCGACTACAATGTAAAATCATATTATTATTTAATGAGATGATCGCTCCCTCTGAATAAAATTGGCCGTTATAGATACAACACGCCTGCTGTCTACAAAGCCTTGCTATCTCATTCTGATTACCATTTTGATTACTTACAGGTAACGTTATCTGAGGCTGTAATGTAACCTCTGGACTTTTTGCATGGGAACCAATAAAGGAGGATATAAAAAGCACCAACACTCCCGCTTTTAATACATTTAATAATCCTTTAAATTTCATATGATTGTTCATTCTCATTCCTTAATATTATCTTAATTAATGGTAAGTAAACTTATTGCTATAATACCTTATTAATTGGCTTGCGTACAAAAAAGTATCAGTAAGTTTAGCAAAATAATACTATTTACCCAGTGCGTTGGAAACTATTTGAACGGCTTCTTTCGCTATTAGATTAAGATGATCTTGGTTGACAAAACTTTCGCAGTAAATTTTATACGCTTCTTCTGTACCAGAAGGTCTCGCAGCAAACCATCCATTTTCTGTCACAACTTTAAGACCTCCTATGGGCGCATTGTTTCCTGGTGCATGCGTAATTCTTTCTGTCACCTTGTCACCTGCAAGATGCGTTGCATCTACTTGTTGAGCTGTTAATTGGCTAAGTATTTTTTTATCTTCATGTGTTGCGCTAGCTTGAATACGTTGATACACAGGAGAACCATATGTTTTAGCTAATTCATTATAATGTACTTGAGGATTTTTCCCTGTTTTAGCAGTAATTTCCGCTGCTAAAAGACACATTATGATACCGTCTTTATCTGTCGACCATGGGGTTCCATCGTGCCTTAAAAATGAAGCGCCCGCACTTTCCTCACCACCGAAACCAATTTTGCCATTGTAAAGACCCTCTACGAACCACTTGAAGCCAACCGGTACTTCTAAAAGCTGGCGATTTATTCCCTTTACAACTCTATCAATCATGGCACTAGATACCAACGTTTTTCCTACCGCTAAAGATTTATCCCAGTGCGGCCTATGCTGGAATAAATAGTTAATAGCAACTGCTAGGTAATGATTAGGGTTCATTAATCCAGCTGGAGTCACTATACCATGTCTATCATAATCAGGATCGTTTGCAAAAGCGATATCGAACTTATCTTTAATCTTTAATAGACTTGCCATCGCATCTTCTGAAGAACAATCCATTCTAATTATCCCATCATGATCAAGAGGCATAAATCTAAAAGTTTGATCTATTGAATCATTCACAAGTGTTAAATTGAGATTATAATAATTTGCTATCTCTTCCCAATATCGAATACCGGCCCCACCTAGAGGATCAACTCCCAAAGAGAGATTCGCACCTTGAATGCAGTTGATGTCGATAACTTTATCTAGTTCTTGAATATATGGCATCATAACATCTTTTTCAATAATGCAAGCAGCCTTCATCGCTTTAGAAAAAGGCATTCGCTTTACATTAGCCATTAAAGAATCATCTTTTGCTCTAGCGTCTAAAAATTGGTTAGCCCTTTTTTCAATTAATCCTGTGATATCAGTATCTGCTGGACCACCATTAGGGGGATTATATTTAATTCCACCATCTTCAGGTGGGTTGTGTGATGGTGTTATTACGATTCCATCAGCTAATCCGATTGGATTTTGGGCATTATAATTTAATATTGCATGAGATATTGCGGGTGTTGGTGTATAACCATTATCTGGTTGTATAAATGTTTGAACGCCATTGGCAGCAAATACTTCGATAACTGAAATAAAAGCAGACTCAGATAATGCATGTGTATCTTTACCTATAAAACAGGGCCCCGTAATTCCCTGTTCTCGTCTTATCTCACATATAGCTTGAGCGATAGCAAGAATATGCGCCTCATTAAAAGTTTGTTTCAAAGAAGTTCCTCTATGACCTGAAGTACCAAATTTTACTTTATGGCTTACCTCATTTATAGCAGGCTGTGATACATAATATTGAGAGGTTAACTCTGCGATATTGATTAAATCGTTTGATAAAGGGAGCTGTCCTGCTCTTTCATGTTTTGCCATATCATAACCCTCTTAAATAGTAGTATAGAGATCTCTCTACTCATTAAAAATAACCGTTTTATTTCAATTGCATTAACTAAAATGATTTGTAGCCTCACTATTAAATAATTCAATCATCAACAATATGATTTTACTAGAGATAAAATGAAAATTTGTGACTCATTCTACTAAAATTTACTTTATATGATCAGATTATTATATAGAGTATTGCTATTTGTTACAATTTGAAGTAAAACATTTCAACTTCTTATTAAACCAATCGTTTACATTAGTTTCTGCACACTTAATTTATTTCTTGAATTCTTACGGTATTTTAAAAATAGATATATTATAATGTCTTTAGTAAGTTTATTAAAATAATAGTCCTTTTTTGCACGCCTGCAGTAATCTCATACTATCACTTGTCAAATTGATTTATTAAAAGAATAACCCATTTTATTTAGGTAGACCATGCTAATTCACCATGAACTCATCAAATCAGATAATCCAAATGCAAATCTTTTACCTGTTGTTGTCTTAATCCACGGCCTTTTTGGAGAGGGTAAAAACTTAAAAGTATTGTCCGATGCGATAAGTAAACAATATAATACTTTAACGGTTGATCTTAGAAACCATGGACATTCGTTCCATGATCCTTCTCATAACTATCAATGTATGGCGATAGATATTATAAAATTACTTGATTATCTTAATATTTTTTCTGTCAATTTAATTGGCCACTCAATGGGTGGTAAAGTCGTAATGCAACTCGCACAAAAAAATACAACGCCTCAACAAATTAAAATCAATAAACTAATTGTTTTAGATATAGCCCCTGTAAAATATATTGAACGTAAGCATGACGACGTTTTTTTGGCTTTGAATCAAGTCATAATTAAGGGTTGTAAGACAAGATTAGAAGCCAGCAAAATAATGAATCAGTTTATTGAATCACCTGCGATTATACAGTTTTTATTAAAGTCGTTTGACAAGGGGAGTTGGCGATTTAATTTAAATATATTGGAACACAATTATGAAGAAATACTTAATTGGCACGAAATAAGTCCTAGTGATAAAGAAATTTTATTTCTAATTGGTGCGAACTCAGATTATGTCATTCCCTCTTACAAGACTTCTATCATTAAACAATTTCCATTATCTAAAGCTCATATAATTGCTGGAGCAGACCATTGGGTTCATGCAGATAGACCTGAACAGGTATTAAAACAAATATTAAGATTCTTCGACTCTGTATAGCCGATTGGGTTTATTCAACACCTCAATATAGGCCAACTGAATGAAAGAATCTGATTAAAAAAATGGACGTACTGTGATAATTTGAGAAAATTAATTCATACTAATTGTGATTAGAATAATTAAACAGTAAAGCCTTAATATTAAGTAAATAAAAAACTTGTAGGTTTAGTTACGTCAACCTTTGGCTAATCAGCCTATGATATCGTCTAAACTCAATTCCTCTTTTATTTGGGCGACCCATTTTTCAACTCGTTCATTCGTTAGTTCGGGTTGCCTATCTTCATCAATCGCTAAACCATAAAAATTCTTATCGTCAAACAATCCTTTAGATGCTTCAAAATAATAACCTTCAGTAGGCCATACACCGATAATAGCTGCGCCTTTAGGTTCAATAATATTTGCTAATGTACCTAATGCATCACAAAAATATTCAGCGTAATCTTCTTGATCACCGCACCCAAAAAGCCCAACCAATTTTCCTTCAAAATCAATTTTCTCTAGTGTAGGGAAAAAATCATCCCAATCACACTGGGCTTCTCCATAATACCATGTAGGAATACCAAACAACAAAATATCAAATCGTTCAATATCTTCTTTCGTTGTTTTGGCAATATCCTGTAATTCTGCCACTCCATTTCCTAATTGCTTTTGAATCATTTTTGCAATTGTTTCAGTATTTCCTGTATCAGACCCAAAAAAAATGCCAATTACAGCCATTGTGTTTTACCTCGATTAACTAAGAATTTTAAATTTATAGGTTAATATTAACGGTTTTAAATGATTACTTCAAAAAAAAATGATTTTCACTGTTTTTTGAAGTTATAGGTTCAATTCATCATATGCGACGTAAAACACGTTATTCTTGTTGATTAATTACCAGGATGATTAATAATATGGTCTTCCCAATTTACGACTTCAATTTCATGTACGGCAATATGCTTTACAGTGATTTTCTGTTCATGCATCAGGGTTTTACTCCCCGATTTGAGTGGATGCCAAGGCAGAAGATCTTTACCTTCACTTATCAACCGATATGCACAAGTATTAGGAAGCCAAGAAAATTCATCTACTTTATCGCGGGTTAATTTGATACAATCCTCACCCAAATTAAATCTATTTTCATAATTACTACATTGGCATTTTTCAATATTTAATTGATTGCATGCCACATTTGTGAAATAAATCTCATCAGTATCTTCATCTATCAGTTTATGTAAACAGCATTGAGCGCAACCATCACAAAGGGATTCCCATTCATTCTGAGACATCTCTTCAAGTTTTTTAGTTAACCAAAAGGATGTATCATTTATTTTCTTATTCATAGTAAAATGCCTCTTAACAGCGATGTTCTTAAAAACACACGATCAATATGCAAAAATTAGAATTCTAATTTATGATTAAAATGCGGTTGGATTTGCCAAAGTATTAATAAATTAATTATTTTTCAAAACGAATTTAAATTAGACATTAGATACGTAACACAAACATTTAATCAAAAAAAACTTCTTGATGAATTAATAAATTTTCAGGCTTTGGGGGAAGTTGCAAGTAAAACCCCTCTTCAAGTAATGCGCTTTTAACTTTCTCAATATCTGCTCTCGCAAGCCCCTTCTTTTCATTGAGATCAAAGAAAAGAGCAAGTGTAGCGACGCCAAAAAGATCCTTTAATTCCTTTGGGATTATATCAAAATTATCTTTTTTCATGAGATATAAATACATATCTTCTCTTCTTGAACTTTTATAGACATACACTATCATCTGGTTACCTTCACATAAGATTGAGTCACTTTTACAAGCTCGGAACGTAAAAGATTTAATTATCCATTTTAACACCAAACCAACTTTTATAAAAGCTTATAAGAATTACATAATTTAAAAAGCGAGTTGGAGAGCCACAAATTAATCAGAAGTACACCACGATCTTAATTCCAATTTCCATACTAAATTTTATAACATTTTATTCTAAATGATGCTAAAATCTTAAGTTAATTTTGAAGAGTCGAATATTTCATCTTTTGCCTTTATAGTCCTGCGACTTTTAAAGCATTCTGTCTAATGTAGAGTTTAATAATGAGCGATCAACACATTGAATTAAAAGGAACAAATTTCACCTTATCTGTAATCCATATTTTTGATGAAGAGATAAACAAGATAAAATTAGGCTTGCAAGAAAAAGTAGCCCAAGCACCTTCTTTTTTCAAATTTGCCCCTATTGTAATCAATGTAAGCCACATACCGAAATTTAATGATTGGGGAGCGCTTAAGAAAGTAATGAGCGAACTTGATCTGTTACTAGTGGGTATCAGTGGCTGTAAAAATTTATCTGTTAGAAATGAAATTAATCAAGCTGGTATCGCTGTTTTAACTGAAGGAAAACAAATTACACCTAGTCAACAGCTGACATCATCAACAACTGAAGCAAAAACAGATGAAATCCCTGTTTCTAATAATAAGACAAATTCCCCCGAAATGATCTCGTCGCAGAATCAACCACACAATAATGAACTTCAACGTACTAAAACTAAAATAGTTTCGACACCAATCCGTTCTGGCCAACAAATTTATGCTCGTCATGCAGATCTTGTAATAATGAACAATGTAGGTGCTGGCGCGGAGATTATTGCTGATGGTAACATCCATGTTTATGGAATGATGCGTGGTAAAGCTTTAGCTGGTGCATCTGGTGATGAATCTGCGAAAATTTTTTGCCAACATCTTGAAGCTGAATTAATCTCTATTGCGGGTAACTATTGGTTAAGTGATAAAATTCCTAATGAATTCATAGGACAATCGGTAGTTATTAATTACAGTAATGAGGAAATTAAAATTAATAAATTAAATGATTAATTCGCCCTCTATCAACAAAGCCCTTATTAAAAATATTTTAACTTTAATTTTAACATAGCTCAAAAGGATACAAAAATGTCAAAAGTTCTAGTTGTAACATCTGGTAAAGGTGGAGTAGGTAAAACTACTTCAAGTGCAGCAATCTCTACAGGTATTGCGCGTAGAGGGAAAAAAACAGTTGTTATTGATTTCGATATTGGCTTACGTAATCTCGATCTTATCATGGGATGTGAGCGACGCGTTGTCTATGATTTTGTAAATGTCATACAAGGTGACGCAACGCTTAATCAAGCGTTGATTAAAGATAAAAGAACTGAAAATTTATATATCCTACCAGCCTCACAAACCAGAGATAAAGATGCATTAACAGTTGAGGGTGTTGAAAAAGTAATCAATGAACTCAAGGAGATGGAATTTGAGTATATTATTTGTGATTCTCCTGCTGGAATTGAAAGTGGCGCATTAATGGCTCTTTATTTTGCTGATGAAGCCATTATTACTACAAATCCAGAAGTTTCATCAGTTAGAGATTCAGACAGAATACTCGGAATTCTTTCTTCAAAATCTAAGCGTGCTGAAAACGGTGAAACCCCTATTGTAGAACATTTATTGATTACTCGATATAATCCAGGCAGAGTAGTTTCTGGCGACATGCTTAGTATGGAAGATGTACTTGAAATATTAAGAGTACCCCTATTAGGACTTATTCCAGAAGATCAATCGGTGCTTAAAGCCTCTAACCAAGGTGAGCCTGTAATTTTAGATGAAAATTCTGATGCAGGTAAAGCTTATGATGATATGGTAGCAAGATTGTTAGGTGAGGAAAGACCTTTTAGATTTATCTCAGAAGAGAAAAAAGGCTTTTTAAAACGCCTTTTTGGAGGTTAAGTTATGTCACTATTGGACATTTTTCTGTCGAGAAAAAAAAATACAGCAAATATTGCCAAAGAACGCCTTCAAATAATTGTTGCTGAACGCCGCAAAGCTGATAGTGCGCCTGCCTATTTAGAAGAAATGAAACGAGATTTACTTGCTGTAATTTGTAAGTATGTAGAAATCGATCCTAGCATGCTTCACGTCGGTTATGAGCAAAAAGATGATGATATTTCCGTCTTAGAATTAAATATTACTTTACCAGAAAACGATGAAAAATAATCTATTTAGGAGTACCTATGATTGACCCAAATCTACTACGCGGCAATATAGAAGAAGTGAAAATCAAACTTGCCGCAAGAGGCTATCATCTTGACACAGAAGCTTGGCTTGCCCTTGAAGAAAAAAGAAAATCTTGCCAGGTGTTAACTGAATCATTACAAGCTAAAAGAAATGCCCAAGCAAAATCAATAGGTATGGCTAAATCTCAGGGGCAAGATATTACGCCTCTACTTGCTGAGGTTGACTCTCTTGGTGAACAGCTAAAATGTGCCGAAGCTGAATTGCAAATAATCCTTGATGAGATAAAAACGAAAGCTGATACAATGCCTAACTTAGCTGCTGCTGATGTTCCTGTAGGTAAAGATGAAGCTGATAATGTAGAAATATTAAAATTCGGCGAACCACGCCAGTTTGATTTTGAAGTGCAAGATCATGTTAAATTAGGTGAATTAGCAAAAGGGTTAGATTTTGCTACTGGTGCTAAATTGGCAGGTTCTCGTTTTGTTGTTATGCAAGGCCAAATTGCAAGACTGCATAGGGCATTAAGCCAGTATATGCTTGATTTACATACAAAAGAACATGGCTATACTGAGTGCTATGTTCCCTATCTTGTCAATCATGCAAGCCTGTACGGTACAGGGCAGTTACCTAAATTCAGTGAAGATTTATTTCATACAAAACCTTTAAGCGAAAATAAAGAAGCAGCTTTTTGCTTGATCCCAACGGCAGAAGTGCCTGTTACAAACATTTACCGTGATGTTATATTAGATGAATCAGATCTTCCCATTAAATTAACTGCACATACACCTTGCTTCCGTTCTGAGGCTGGTTCATATGGCAAAGATACTCGTGGGCTTATCCGTATGCACCAGTTTGATAAAGTTGAACTAGTTCAATTTGTTCATCCTGAAGATGGGGAGAAAGCATTAGAAGAATTGACTTCTCATGCAGAAAAAGTGTTACAAAATTTAGGTCTACCTTATAGAAAAATTGTTTTGTGTACTGGAGATATGGGATTTGGAGCATGCAAAACTTATGATTTAGAAGTTTGGGTACCTGCGCAGCAAACGTACAGAGAGATTTCTTCATGCTCCCATTTTGCAGATTTTCAAGCAAGAAGAATGCAAACTCGCTTTAAATCTAAAAATGATAAAAAGACACAGTTTGTCCATACATTAAACGGTTCAGGTTTAGCGGTAGGAAGAACATTGGTAGCTATATTAGAAAATTACCAGGAAAAAGATGGTTCTATTACCATACCTACAGTACTTCACCCTTATATGGGTGGCATCACTAAAATTGAAACTAAATAAGACGACAGTCTCATACTACTGTGTGGGACTCCTTCTCACTAAATAAAAAATTCTTACTATGATAATACCTGCTCTAGATCTTATTGATGGCCAAGTGGTCAGATTACACCAAGGCAATTATGATGAAAAACGTGCCTATGACACTGATCCTATAAAACAATTTTCTTTATATGAGACGAATGGCGCTAAATACCTTCATCTCGTCGATTTGACCGGTGCTAAAGACCCTCAATTACGTCAATTAGTACTAATAAAAAATATTGTGGAAACAGTAAATATTCCTATACAAGTAGGTGGTGGGATCAGGACTTTGTCCGATATTCAAAATTTGTTCAACACAGGAGTAGATAGAGTAGTGATTGGCTCCAAAGCGGTTACTTCTCAAGATGAAGTTAAATCGTGGTTTACTGCCTTTGGTGGTGATAGAATTACTTTAGCAATTGATATAAGAATCAACGAAGAGGGTAAAAAGTTGGTGGCTGTAAGCGGGTGGCAAGAGACAACAAATATCACTCTTGAAGAAATTATTAACTTATATCTCCCCTTTGGCCTTAAACATATATTATGTACTGACATTTCCAGGGATGGCACTCTTAAAGGTTCCAATATTTCATTATACAAAGAGATATGTAGAACCTATCCTTCCATCAATTTTCAATCTTCTGGTGGTATTGGCTCATTAGATGATATTGCAGCCCTCAAATCAACCGGTGTGAATGGTGTTATTGTTGGGCGTGCACTATTAGAAGGTAAATTTACTGTAGAAGAGGCTATCACATGTTGGCAAAACGCATAATTCCATGTTTAGATGTAAGAGACGGGCAAGTTGTCAAAGGAGTACAATTTAGAAACCATGAAATTATTGGTGATATAGTGCCTTTAGCAAAAAGATATGCTGAAGAAGGGGCTGATGAGTTAGTGTTTTACGATATTACAGCCTCTAGTGATGGTAGGGTTGTAGATAAAAGTTGGGTCACTAAAGTGGCCGAAGTCATAGATATACCTTTTTGTGTTGCTGGGGGGATTCGCAGTGTTGCCGATGCAAAGCAAATCTTAACTTTTGGTGCTGATAAAATCTCTATCAATTCTCCTGCATTAACAGAACCAAGCTTAATTACTCGCCTAGCGGACAGTTTTGGTACCCAATGCGTAGTCATTGGTATAGATACATGGCATGATTCAGCCTTAAACAACTATTTTGTCTATCAATTTACTGGGGATGAAAAGAAAACAAAAGCAACTAGCTGGAAAACAATTGATTGGATTAATGAGGTACAGAAGCTAGGCGCAGGTGAAATAGTGTTAAATATGATGAATCAAGATGGCGTAAAAAATGGATACGATTTAATTCAACTTAAGCAAATGAGAGAGGTGTGTAAAGTGCCTCTTATCGCTTCAGGCGGTGCGGGTAATATGCAACATTTCTTAGACGCATTCGAAATTGCTAAAGTTGATGGTGCACTTGCCGCATCTGTTTTTCATAAACAAATTGTTAATATTCATGAACTAAAACGTTTTCTTCAAGAAAATTCTATCGCTGTTAGAAATGATAAGTAGTCAAATATCTAAAATGAGAACTTTTTAATGCAAATAAATGATTTTAAAATAAAAAAAGAACAACTGATATCCCAAATAAATTGGGATAAAGTTGATAACTTAGTGCCTGCAATTATCCAACATCATGTTTCAGGGCAAGTATTGATGCTAGGCTACATGAATAAAGAAGCTTTATGCAAGACTTTTGATGAAAAAAAGGTGACCTTTTTTTCTAGAACAAAAGAACGACTTTGGACAAAAGGAGAAACCTCAGAACATTTTCTCCATGTAATTAATGCTGAACTTGACTGCGACGCTGATACTTTGCTTTTTCTTGTCAATCCAATTGGCCCAACATGCCACAAAGGTAACGTGAGTTGCTTTGAGCACACCAAAACTGAATTTCAATTTTTACATGAGCTCGAAAACATCATTGCAAGTAGAAAGGGAGCTGATCCCTCTACTTCTTATACAGCCTCATTATATGCTAAAGGAACTAAACGTATTGCTCAAAAAGTCGGTGAAGAAGGTGTTGAAACTGCACTTGCTGCTACCGTAAAAGATATTCACGAGCTTAAAAATGAAGCCGCAGATCTTGTTTATCATTTATTAGTATTACTACAAGACAGCGATTTAAATTTAACCTCTATAATCAATCAATTAAAAGAACGTCACTAATATGTCTTTAGAATTAAATGAACAAGATGCCACTAAAAAGGCTTCTCATATGATGCAATATAATGCTAATAAACTTCAAAAAAGATTGCGTAGCGCTGTTGGAAAAGCAATTGCAGATTATAATATGATTGAGGATGGTGATAAAGTGATGGTATGCCTATCAGGTGGCAAAGATAGCTATACCTTACTTGAAATTTTAAGAAGTCTACAAATAAATGCCCCTATATCTTTTTCAATTGTTGCCGTCAATTTAGATCAAAAGCAACCGGGTTTTCCAGAGCATGTTTTACCTAACTATTTAAAGAGTATTGGAGTAGATTATTTAATTGTAGAGGAAAATACCTACGGTATAGTTAAAGAAAAAATTCCTGAGGGTAAAACAACTTGCTCATTATGTTCTAGATTACGAAGAGGCATTCTTTATAGGACAGCAAAAGAGATAGGAGCCACTAAAATTGCATTAGGCCATCATAGAGATGATATGCTTGAAACACTCTTTTTAAATATGTTTTATGGTGGTAAATTAAAAAGTATGCCTCCTAAACTCATTAGTGATAATGGCGAACATATTGTCATTAGACCCCTAGCCTATTGCAAAGAAAAAGATATCATTAAATTTTCTCAAATAAAAAATTTTCCTATAATTCCTTGTAATTTATGTGGTTCTCAGCCTAACTTACAAAGGCAAGCAGTCAAAGAAATGCTTAATGACTGGGATAAACGTTTTCCTGGAAGAATAGAAACTATGTTTAGTGCTGTTCAGGATATCGTTCCATCACATTTACTTGATAATAAACTGTTTGATTTTAAATCTCTTGAAAGGCTAGATGAGCCAGAGAAAATGTTATTACTTGAAACAACGGGGGGCGATTTGGCATTTGATGGAGAAAACAAAACTGATAGTGAAGTGAGTACTCTGCCTAAAGATAAATTTGGAATTGCAGTCAAAGTTATTTAAGTTATTTAAGTTATTTAAGTTATTTAAGTTATTTAAGTTATTTAAGTTATTTTATCAGCTAATATTTATTGATTATTTATACCCAATAAAATAAAAAAACCGTAAAACTCATCTTTTAGATTTACGGTTTTTTTTTGTTAAAACGCTGGGAAAGAATGATGAAATTTTTACTAAAAGAATAGCTAAGAACCCTTTAATTGCTTATAGTGACAATAATTTTAAATAAATTGATTATAATTAATATGCGTGGATTATCGAGTAGAACACAGGAACCGCCCCCGCACCCTCTCACAGAACCGTACGTGAGCCTC